>CANNJI010000054.1 GCA_947504875.1 Legionellaceae bacterium | reverse complement strand
TAGATGCAATTCAAACTTATCTTCAAAGTATGCTCCCAAGAGCGCATCACCTATTTTTGTTAAGAATGCGATATGGGATAAGCTTTTCATAACTTGTATTTCATAAAAAGAGCCTTCAAACAATGATCGGTCTCCAAGAATAAATAATAAGCTCGCAATCTCAGGATGTTGATTGGCTAACGCGACTTGCGCAGGCGTTAGACCTAAATGACTCGCCAATTGCGTGTTAGCCCTCATGGCCAATAAAATCAGAACAGCATCCATGTGTCCTGCTTCACAGGCCATATACAATGCCGTTTCACCTTCTTTATTTTGAACATTTGGATTAATGCCACGGGACATTAGCATGCGCAAAATAACGGTTGCATTCAGTAATGCTGCTGCGTGTAATGGCGTGTTTCCAGCATCGTTCACGCACTCTAAATAAATGCCGGACTGAATTAAATAGGCCGCCGATGCCTTCGCATTAAAGTCCGCCGCGACCAACAAGGCATCACAACCTTTTTTCGTCGCCACACTCATTGGAATTTTTATGCTTAATTCACGCAACAAAGCAACATTATCGCCACGAGACGCCTCAAGAAATAGTTTGATCTGCCAATCTGGATCATCATATTCTGGCAATTCAGATAAAATATCACGCAGCAGCGGGTTTTTATTACATGCCATAGCTTGTAATGGCGTACTACCATTACCTTGTAATGTATAATTCGCACCTTGACGCAATAAATAGCGAATAGCATCCGAATGACCATTTTGGGCGGCTAGATATAATGGTGTGCTGTTATGCGCGCGATTTAATTTACAAACGATCCCCGTTTCAACATGAATATCCATGCCCCAGTCCAATAGTAATTGGATGATTTTCGTGTGTCCAAATAGGGCGGCATAGTGCAATGCATTATACCCTTTTCGATCAACATGATTAAAATCCGTCACATGATGAATCAATGCTTCACACAAGGGCATGGAACCCTCAATCACAGCCGTCATAA
The DNA here is from genome assembly GCA_947504875.1 of Legionellaceae bacterium. Classification (GTDB taxonomy): domain Bacteria; phylum Pseudomonadota; class Gammaproteobacteria; order Legionellales; family Legionellaceae; genus CANNJI01. The sequence continues at coordinate 15,987 of CANNJI010000054.1, read as the reverse complement.
ATGGCGTTTTTCCATTTCTCATCACACCATTTAATGCCTTGGTGATCCCCATTAAATACAATGCATTTTCTAATTTATTCTCGATAATCGCCTGACATAATGCCGTTTCTTGCCACTTGTCGACCTGATTGGGACAAGCCCCACATTCCTCTACTAGAAACCGCACAAAGGAGAGTGATGCATTGCCTGCTGCCAGCATCAAAACAGTAAAACCATCGGCTCTTTGACTATCAATGGCTTGACCTTGAGATAACAATTGCTTAACAACAGATTTAGATTCACGCGCAACAGTATGGTGCAACAAGGGTACGCCCCGATCATCAATCAGCGAGATACCTTGTTCAACCAAGGCACACGCGTCCGTTGCAGGCAATTCATGAATAAAATGCGTTTGCGTCTGTGTTCTATGTTGATAAACACGCATGGATTGATCTTGAAACGATGCACTCAGCATGGTTTTTAGTAAGGCCAATTTCGATTCCAATTCTACCCAATTATGCGCGTTCACAATCTGAATTAAACCACGGCCTTGTTTATCAATGAGCAACGGATCAAGCCGAACAAGCATACTTTCTTCAGTCAATCGAGCAATTAGCTTGAAATCATAACGTTCGTTCATCTCCATCAAACCATCATCAATCGATTTCTGTTCAAAAATCAGATGCAAAAAAGGTGCTTTTTTATCGCCAAATAACAGCGTATGCAGCGGGAGACGTAATGCCAGTTCAACCACAGTGTCAATGTCTTCGTTTTCATGCGCTTCCAGTAGGCTCGCGATGTCTTCATCTAATTGCGTGTAATCGTTCCTCAGTGCGGCTTGGGTATAAGGCTTGTCGGTGAGGGGGATGTAGTCTTCTAAATTAAGCGAGTATCCTAATTGATGAAAATAGCGAATCGCTTCAATATGATCCCCTGTAATCATCGCTGTAAAAAAGGATTCGGTTGGCCTTGCACCTTGTTTTATCAAGCTTTTTAATAATTCATCTTTTTTTCCCAGCGCCGATATGAGTACCGGCTCCAATGCTGCAAAAGAATAGCGACCGCGGATTAATAAATCGTTTAATGTATCAATGTCAGAAGCCTTGCAAGCAGCAGAAACCGCCAGTAGCCCTGCAGGCTTTGACAGTTTATCATACTGTTTCAACAACAATTCTTGGCAACGCACACTGCTTTTTTCAATCGCCAAAGTTAATAAATTATCGGGCCAAAGTGTCTCGACGTGTAAATTAAGCAATATTTTTAAACACTTATAATCATCGCCTGCAATCGCCAATGAGAACGTGGTGTCACTTGTGCCAGCGACTGTAAAATCCACCCCATATTGATGCAATGTTTCAATCATCGACATGAGTCCATGTTTCACCACGTAATGCGCGATGGTATGCCCTTCTGGATTGATGCCTTGGTTTCGATTTTCAGTTTGTTGTAATGTCTGTTCAATCATATCAAGATTGCGACTTTTAACCGCCGCCATGGCGATAATGGGCCAATGCTCAGCAGACGCGAGTGGCTTTAGCGCCGTTAAACAACGCATGGAACTATTTTCAGCCGCCAGCTGCAAACAAATGGGCAATGCTTGCAAAATCATATCTGAATGCGATAGCAGCATGTCTTGAAGAAACACTAGATCATCGTTAATCAATGCATAGCGCAATGTATTAGGAATACCCTCTTTCTGTTGGTTTGACGTTGGAACAACCCCTTGGGTACGTAAGTATGCGACCAACAACATATGCCCATAATAAGCGGCAATCGTAGCACTGGATACATCGGTCATATCGGTTGGGAAAAGTTTGAACGTTTGCTGTACGGCCTGAGGTGCGGCTTCGGCACTTCGCACAAAACGTGCTAGATCGCCAATTTTTAATAAGTGATACAGTACGTTTTTCCCCTCTTTATCCCGTAAAAATGGATCTTCACCTCGTGCCATGAGGCGATCAAACACCGCCATTTGACTGTATTGGATCGCACACAGCGATGCCGTTTCATCGGCTTGATTAACCATCTGTGTCGGTGTTATTTCAGCCAAAAACAACGCCACGTTTTTTTGTCCATTTTTTATGGCAACCATTAATGCGGTATCACCCAACGAATTTTTGGCCGTAATATTACCCGGTTCAAATTTAACCAAGGCTTTCACCATGTCCAAATGCCCACGACGGGCCGCGAAATGAATCACCGCCGTTGCATCCTCTAGGTAATAGGTGAGTGGGAAATGATGTGAACGTGCTAACAAACGCTCGATTTCATATAATTGCGATTGCCGTTCTTGAGGGTTAATCGGTATAGGTTGCGTTTTGATATCCATGATAGCCACGATTAAACTCTGCGGCGTGATAAAAAATCCTCCACCACTACTCCATTGCAATAAAGGTGCCATGGTTGCAAAAACACCCACCCAGCCCCCAGGGTTTTGCTGTTTTTTCAACTCAGCAGCCTTGTCGTCATCTTCTTTGATGAGATGTTCCAATTCACGTTTTCGAGCGTTTAAAAGCGCTTCTACCTCAAGCTTTTCGGATAATTTGGCATCCAAAATCAGGGCCATGAGGTGGCCTGAAACACCCGATGCCCCGGCCGCACACAGCGCATCAAATCCATCATCAATACGGCGGATGTTCATGGATGCACCGTGTTGAATTAACGCTCCAGCTACCCCCTCAAGACGTAGTTCAAGCGCCAAATGCAACGCCGTGCTGTTCGTTGCTGTACATAAGTCTTTATTAACCGCAGGATGTGCAATGAGACACAATGCTGTCGCTATGTGTTTAAATTGAATAGCTAAGTATAACGCAAACAACCCACTTTGCAGACGCTGGTTTGGATCGATGCCTTGGGTTAATAAATACTCGGTCGTATCAAGGCGTCCATGGCATGCGGCCAACATCAAAAGATTATCACCACGTTGTACGGTGCTATGCAATGATTCTGGATACACCTGCAATAAATACGCAACAATGGCAGGCATATCCGATGATTGTACTGCGGTATGAATGGCTAAATTTCCACGCCTATCTTCTATACGGCATAACGTTGGATATAATTTTTCCAATGCGATGAAGCGTTCAGGCGATGGGTTTAACGTCAATGCATAATGTAAAATGGTTTGTCCATCCGCATTGCGTAATGCACTAGACAGCGTGAGTGTATTAATTGTCCCTGCTAAAAAATCTTTTATTTTCTGGATATCCTCATCATCCAAACGATTTTCATCGGCACTTAACTTCAACGATTTAAATAAAGACTGATAGTGTTCAGAATTGACGATTAAACAGGGGTACACTTCAGCTTGAAAAACATCATAGGCTTCATTTTGATACTGAACATCCATCACTTGATGCGTGGGTTGTTTTAGCATTGCCTTGGCAAAAGCTGCCGTTTGTTCAATATTATCTAACTCTTTTTCTATTCGAAACGAGGCATCGTCCATTTTACAATGTGCAGGTGCAATGAGGTAAGTTTCATGTGTATCCTGATACGCTTTATCTGCAACGACTAAATACGAATAACCAATCTGTTTCCATGCTTTTTTATTGCTGAGTGCACCGTTGATTTCAAGTTTGCAAGCTTTGAAACAATCCGCAAAACGGCCCTTCCATTCAGTACGCCATGCCTTCACACTATCTGCACTATCGCATTGTTCAGCTCTTATCATAAATTGCTTGATGTACTTTATAATGGTTTGCAGTCGATCATCGTTCACATCCTCCAGGTCCAAATTATCCAGATCTAAAATATCCCCTTCAATAGGGTTGTTTTGATTAATCCATCCCACTAACTCATTGATCTTCTCATTGACGAAATTACTAGTATCACCAAGCAGACCTTCAACCATCGAGGCTATTTCATCTATTTTTTCTGAGTCCAATTCAAAGAATTGTTGTCCACAACTAATTTTAATATTATCTTCAACTAGTTTTGTAATCAGCACGCGAATAATACGGTTAACATCCTCTTTAAGCTCGTCCGGATAGGATATGCCTCCCTCTAAAAGAGTTTTCACATGATTACAATACTCACCTTTTAGAAGTTCAACTATGATTTGACCCAACGCAAGACCTGTCACGCCAAGATCAACACTGGCAAATTGTGGTGCCATAAACGGTGGAAAATAACGCGGCAACACAGAAGATTGTATAATTGTTTCGGTGAAACTTGGCATCTTATTTGCCGCTTTCAAAGCTTTATAATACGATGCAATCCCTTGGGCGACCGTCAACTGATGAAATAAATCCGGACATAATTTAGGGAAGTCCGCCAGAATTGACTCCATTAAATCAAAATAGCAATTGCTGAGCTGAACATAATCTCTCGGATTGACGCCATTTTTTTGTTCATAATCTTTGAGATATTCTGCATAATCCGGCGGCAAGTTCAATTGATAGGTGATATCAAATTCAGGTGCCATACGGATGACATGTTCATCAAACACCATCTCATCTTGTTTGAATTCCAACGTAAATGAAGGTCGAATGAGTGTGAATTTCACCGCAAACCTGTCTTCTTCCATCGACGGTATCTCATCTGGTTTACGCATTAAATTTCCACGAAAAAGACGCTCACTTAACGATTGATACGCCACATCCGGAAAATTTGTTTTATAAAAGGCTTTAACATCCAATAGGTTATCGTAATCAGCAAACAAAGCGTTGGCCTCTCCCTCTTTCATCCAATGCGAGGCTTTAAGTAACCCTCCATGAATAAATCCTTCCAAATAATAATTCACTTGTGCCATTAACGCGCCGAGCAAGCGATGGTGATAACCACTAGAATCAGGATATGGATTACCATCCACACTCAATGGCAACGAAATCTTAGGCCAAGCATCGTCCAAATATACGCCAATAGCAATTTCACGGTTTAGCTGTTGCAACATGTCCGCTGGGATTGGTGCTGCGTTATGTAATCTTGGACAGGCTAAAACGTGTTGATTATGAATCACGATATGATCGGGGTTTTTTGTCAACGTTGGCACGATAATGTCCTTAAATTTAATATTTGAACATTATACGAGCATATCGTCTATTTTTAAATACCGTATTTCTACGGTATGCGATGGTATCACCGTTTTCCATAAAACGCTGCCGTAGAATTAGTTGCTGGATGATTGCTCATATAATTACCCGAAGGATTCCTATTCATACTCTCTAGAAACGAGTAACCGCCATTGTTACTGCGAACAGGCATATTGAAATTCATATTCTGCAACCCTAATGGTAAGGGTGCTGTCGAGTTCTGCATGACGCCATGCCTAAATGCAGTATCTCGAACACCCGTGTAAGACGATTGATAGCTATCAATCACCGAGCGTGTTGGCGCATGGGTTGAAGAGGTCATCCAACTTAATCCAGACCCTAACGCATCAGAATGATGGGCATTGTGTCCTTGATGGAAGGCATGATCCGCGGCTCTAGCTGATGGCACAGAGGCTGCCGCTCGTCTGATTTCCTCTCGAGCTGTTTGATGATGAGACTTTATATCTCGAGAGCCATTAAATTCATGGGGATGCGCTGTATTTGCAAATTGAGATGAATAGTTTTCCCGAATTTCTCGGGTAAACTGATCTCTCGAGTCAGCCCTTTGAGAGGCAGGATCACGATCAATTACAGGTGAATCAATGGGCAAATCAAGTGATGCGTTTAAATTTGTCCAAGCCAGTCGTTGATTGATGTAATGGGTCGAATTCATCTCCGGTTCATTCTCAGACACGATGCCTGGCTGAGGCGCTAAAAGAGTCTGGTCCTGTGCCTGTCGCTGCAACCGCGAGAGTGCCGAAGAGTTTCCTTTTTTGGAAACCAATTTCATCATATCATGGGGTGGTTGCTTCCAAAATGAATGTTTTTTATGCCCTGATTGTGGTTTAACATCTAAAATTTCATCGATGACATCAGGGACTGCTTCCGCGGGTGTGGTGGTTGTCCCTGCAACATTAGGGAAATAAGAAAACTCATCAGCAGCCAATGGGAAGTCCATTTCATTGAGTGCTGTGCCTAATTTGATAAAACTTTCCCCTAAAGCCGTTCCACTCGCAATGTATGCTTTTTTGATTTCATTCACAATCGAGCTTTCGTCCACAACGTTCGCGGCGTCCTCGTATGTTTTGATGGCAATCGCCGCTGATTCAAAGGTCACTTCCCCTTTATCATTAGCAAGATCCTTCAACTCCAATCCTCTACTCACTAAATCATGTGCTTTATCTTTGACCTTCACCGCCTCTGCGGCCTTCAACTCTCTCGCTTCTCTCAGCTGCAGCGCTTTTGCCGTTGCTTCAAACGATATACCACCTTTCGCATCACGGATATCGTCGATTGTAAATTCATTATCAGCCACGTCGCCTTCAAACAATGCATTTGAAACGCCTGAAAAAGGAGCAAACGCAACACCAACAAAATCATTCACTACTTGCAGATAGCCCTGTAAAACGCGCCCTTCTGCTGTGTCTGCTTCATTTTCTTCCTGTTTCGTATAATTTGCCACAACGCCAAGCACACCCAATCCTGCAAACATGCCGACGCCCGACGGCATCACGATTTTTGCAACTGCCGTTGAGCCCATTGCATGGCCTGTATCTTCCATAACGGCTTGGTTTGACTCTGAGAAATGATAATGTTCAGCAATCCCCTTGAACATCTGTCTCCCTGCTTTACCTCCCATGTGAACCGCGAATAGTTGTCCTGCTGCTTTAGCTGTTTGGACCATCAACTTTCCAACTTCAGGTAACTCGGCTTCTTGTATAGACAATATCTCTGTATTTTGGATAGCCGCATGGCTTGCGTTTCTTTCAGAGGGTATGACACTTAGTTTGGAAGCAGCTTCAGCAGCTGTTTCTACTCGTAGAGTATTTCTATAATCTCGATCTGGAATATGAACATCGGAGTAATCCATCAAAGGGCCAGCAGGAACAAGCGCTGAAGAAGCACCCACCGCAGCTGCACGTGCTTGAATCCGCCCTTCTTTCTCTATATAAGTTCGCATGCCTTTATTTCTTTCAGACTGTTGGTATGCGTAAAGCGTAGGGCGCATGAGTATCCCTGTAGACTTCAAAGAAACCAGCTCCTCTGGATAAAGTCTTAATAGAGGATTGGCTGTATCAAACAGTGCATTGATTGTTTCACTCAATAAGCATGACTTGGATGATTTGGATGCGCCCTGGTGGTATAGCGGTTGTATCAAATGCAGATGCTCGTTCAACACTTCTGCAATAACGATACCTTTTATGAGTACCCTTGATTCATAAGACACACCTGACGACAAGACGGCCCTTTGAGCCAATCGGGTTTCAATGGTGGTTTTCAACAATTCCTGAACTTGCGTCGATATGAATCCCTTGGTTGCTTGAGGAACCTGGGCACGCCGCTCTATTTCGTTCATTGATCGTTCTATCGAATCAATGGGCATTTCCGATAAAACACTTGGGGCAAGTTTAAAATTAGGCTTATTGGTGGATTCAACGGATAGACTACTTGAAATACGTCTGGTTTTTTTTACGTCCGCAAAACCTGGGTGATTAAGCGATGCTTTACCGGACGCACTCAAACCCATGGAAGCTTGAAACATAGACTCAGCAGGTGTTGCTACATAAGACATCTTTGTGGTATCCAGTCCATGATTAATTTGCGCTGGAAATGGCAATACCACGTGTTCTGCTGGTGGAAGTTGGCCAAAACGCGCTTGAATCGGATCTGCTATTAATTTAGCCGGTTTAACAAGCGCTGAATAATTCAAACCCGGTGAACGTGCTTCTTGTCCAAATAAGGGGGCAAAAGATAATTTTCCTTCGGTAATGCCGGCATCAAGTGATGGATCATTGTCTGGGATAGAGATAGTATCTGACGATGAGCGAGACGATGCTGCCATGCATTTGGTTTTTTTAGATTTAGTCTGCGTTTCTGTGTTTGTACCGCTTTTATTAATAGTTCCTTTAGGCGCGTCCAAGAACGTTGATTCATGTGCTTTTTCAATGTAGATATCTCCATCAGAAATAGATGCACTGGAATCTTCGGCCATGACCTTAACCCTTATCTCACCCTTATGAACACCAATGGTTGATTTTTTATTAATGTTACCACTTGATATATTACCAATGCCGGCGCTCAACATCGTATTTTCGCCAACATTGCCTGTTGATATATTACCGCTGTTGGTTTGTATTAAACAGTGATTACCAATCATTCCAGAAATGGAGCAAAGTGCATGATGTGCTCTAATCTGTACATGATCACCCACATTACCGGTTACATGTATAGCCCGCTTAATACTTAAATCATGGAGGAGTAAAGGTTGCATCATTTCACCCAATCCCTTCACCGTACGGGTTTGATTTAACGTGATCTCCACATGATTGCCAATATCACCTTCTATAGTAATGCTGCCATCGTTAATGATGATGTGTGCATGATCAGCCACTCCTCCTTTAACACGCAAATCACCCTTGAATTCAAAATGTATGCCATATTCGATGGATACAACAGGGATTGCTGTTTCAGCCGTGTTTTGTGCTGCTCGTTCTTCAGGAATAAGACAAGGCTCTGCATGGCCTTCTGAAAAACGCGTGAGTTCGGAGAGAACCATGAGTTTGGCCAGGTGTTTCTTAAGAGAAGATGCTGCAGATGCTGCCCTGTCTTGCTTCGAACCGGGCTTAGAATCAAGAACAAGCATACACTCAGCTTGTTTTAAAAGCAGTTTCCTTAAAAATTCATTGGATTTTCCAGGTTCTGGTGTCCGTAATAACGTAATCGATGACACGGTTTTCAAACCCATCTGCTCACGCTGTAAATCATAAAGGGCTACACGCCACAAACTGTTGTCAAATCCTGTTTCTGGATTGAGAGTGAGCGTTTTATCTTCAGGACGATAAACATAATGACCGCGGTCAATGGATTCATCCGCGTTCATTTGACGTATATTGGCGGTTTTATCCTCTTCAGAGATCATATAGGGCACACAGGGGCCGAAATGGTCCTCTATGTTGTATAAATGTATGGGTAGACTCTCCAATGTTACCCATTGCGTTTTTTGATGCAGGCCTTGAAAATAAGCAGACAACCAATAGTTGCCTTGTTGTATCGCATCGAGACTCATCTGATGCAATTGTATAGGGGTAAAAGACAGGTGTTCATAAACTATTTTGATGAGATCGGGGTCGGTGTATGTCACACGTCCGAGATGGAACGTTAATTGGAACGAATTATCTAGATTCACTTGCACATGCTTCAGTTGCAACCCATGCTCACATGCTAGCGGTAACAGCGCTTCGAATAATTGCGCATTGCTTAATGTCTTTGGACCGATAATGTGAAGATTTTTTAAATCGATACAATGTTTTTTCAATTGAGCGCATGTATACATGCCGTTTCCATCATGAACCCATTCAAACGTTGGATGATCCGTAGGCATCGTTGTTGTGGATTCAATGATCGGTTTTCTTGAATAAGTTGGAACGAACACTGGCTTTGGTGTTTTAATTGTAGGCCAAGTTTTATAAAAAGAAAAAGACCCTATGGTTGCTAATTGAAACTGATCTGCCAATTGAGCAAAATCTGCTGGCGTCCGCGATGCTTGTTGTAAAAATTCAATCGTATTTGAAACTGGATCATAATGATGATCGGCCCCTTGGGGGGAAAAAGCGGTTCTTAATCGATGGTTCCTCATAGTGTGCGATGTATCCTTTTCAGACATCCGATACAAATCACCTAAATCACCAAACTGCGTATTTGCAACATCAATGATGCGATACATGTCTTCAAACGTCGACGGATGCTCATCAATATGTGCTAACCACCAACGACAATGCAATGCGGTTTCAAATAATCCTCGACCTTCGTAATAACCGGCACGATGCATGAGAGGCTCTCGATCCACGCCTTCACGGACTCTACTTAATATATCAAATACTAATTTATTGACATTCGGTAATCGATATAATTTAACTGGATAACATTCAAATGAATAAGTGCCTGAATTTGAATCGGTCATAAGGACTGTGATATTTTTTGTGACCAGACCTTGATCACGCAGTAAAAGCCCTATGCGCTGTTTAATCACGCCCACGTCACAACCATCAAGACATGTAATAGTGCACGCTAACCGGTCGATCCATACGCCTGATTCAATCTCCAACTGGGTATCATGGTACATCTCTTTTGAGCTGTTGAGATCGCCAAGGTCTTGTTCAGAAATCTCATCAAATTCTATATGGGCCGCCATGGATTTTTGCTTTTTAGGCTTCTGTACAGATAAATGGTCAACAGTCCCTAGTTTAAAACCATTCCCATCTTCCGTAGAAATAATTTGACGGTTTAATACTAATTGCTCAAATGACGCTTCATTAAGATTTAACTCATCTATAATATCGCTTTTTGTCATGATGCCATTAATTAGATTCAGCGAAAAAACCTCTGCAATTTCCTCGTGCGTCGGTAGTTGATGCGCCTCTGGCAATACTGACTTATCTACTGTTAATTTCTCATCAGACAAAGACGGTTCAAATCTAATTGGATTGCTAAATGTAACTGTCTGACGAATAGGATCCACGTCAAATGCTGAAAGCAAAACATTTTGTATCGTTTTATACAGTTCCAATTCAATATTGTCTTTCTCTAAATGAGATTCCGCAGCACTTTTCACCAAACCAGACACCAACAACGGGTTGCTATTATAAACTTGGATTAAAGCGCTTAAGACTTGCATCACCACGGCTTTACGCTCAACCGTACCGTTGATTAACGTGACCACTTCAGACTCATCAATAAGACGCTTATCCAATGACTCAATGGCACTCTTGATTCTGGTCGCTAAAGGTCTGACCGCATCAACAAAAGAAACGGGTTCAGGTGGCGTAACAAAAACGCGTTCTGCTTTAATTACTTCTTGTTGAGGAACTGATAACTCTTCAACCACGGGTAATGAATCATTCAAACTATCTAATAATTGTTGCTCAATGGCTCCAAGTCGATTCATGGATACAATTCGCAGTACATCTGATGCGGACAAATAATACGAATGGACATTACTCAATGACAGCTGATACATGTGATTAAAATAACGTGATAACTCCCAGCATCGTTGCGTTTTCCAGTAAATCGAATCGTTCAACCACGATGCGCTGGGTATATTTCGGCTTGTATCAATCAGAACAAACTCATTTTTCTCATGACATCGCGCAGGATGGAAACATTCTTCATACGTTAGATCATCATGAATAACAATGTTATCTAATACTAAATGATAGGATGCACAATATTGACGAACAAGGCCCGCTACATGTGTATACATTTCTGCATGAGTACCTTGAAAATCATTTAATACAATTTTACGTTCAACGCGATTAATCTCAATCGCAGCATAATGACCCAAGTTAAATAAATGGATATTTTCTGAAGCAATAATTTTACCTGCAGATACCAAACGCTGGAACCAAAATGCATTGAGTTTTAATTGTTCCATAATGGTTTGTTGAGGTAGCGAACCATTGTGACTCTGTGCATTCAATTCAAATACCGCTTGCACTTGATCAAAGCTCGGTGAAAAATCTGGTCGTATGTCGGCTAAAAAATTATCGATTGCCTTCTGTCCCCGCAATTCTCGGAATGAAACTCGATGGGCTTCATTCCATAACTGTGGACACTCAAGTATTGAACCTTTTCCTTCCACTCTTAGTGGTGTAACGCCTTGAAACCAGATTGAAACAAGGTTTTCAGACAGGATATTTTCTTGCATGGCGATCGTGAATAACGTGCATAACTCTTTTCTTGAATAAAATTGATAAGAATTGTCTAAGCCGATCACTTCTGCTTTCTTGTTACAAAGCAATGGTTGTAAGCCAGGATCATTGCTCTGCATCACTCTCATATTATGAAACGAATGAAACGAGGCAACTTTGCTTGAAAAATGCGTGACATCTCCCAGTACACCATATTCATTGCTGATAGCCACAATTGCTTCTGAAAGTTCCTCAGCAGAAATAGGTTGTGGGCCATCTTTCCATTGCTTTTCTGCAACCTGTCGAAAATACTCTCCTGCCTCCCAAAAACCTTCTGCTTCGGCTTGTTTTGCCTTGGTTATGAAATAGAATTCAGGCTCTATATCTCCCAAGGCATCTTGATGGACTTTAGGATTATATGCCGCATGAAATACAGCTTTTTCGCTTTTTGGATCGTAACTGACAGGATAATAAATCGTTTGATAACGAAACGAATTGTTTTCTAACGCTTGAACACGAAATCCTTTAATCAGTATATCTTGTTCTCTACCCAGTGGGCGTAGTTGTTCCATGAGACATTGCGATAATGCTTCAAGGGAACCATTAAAGTCGCTTACGATTCTATTTATTCTATCAATCGTTCCATGCGGTGTAGAAATCACAGACTTTTGCAATAGTTTTAAACCATTTTCGCCCAGTTGATAATAATATTCATCATTCGCTGGTTCCAAACGATTTGTTTCGACTAAGGAACGGAACTGGGTTTGTGATAATTTTAATTGATTGATAATAGCCGATCGATGAACAGGCCGTCCTTTTTCTTTAAATAAGGCAAATAAATTTGCAAGAACCTGTGTTTCATCTATGTAGGGTGCCGCACATTTAGAAACAGGTATCGTTTGTTCAGGTAATTCTGAGATATAGTCTAATTCATGCTCCGAAATAGAAATCTCATCTAGTTCTATATGGGCCGCCATGGATCTAGGCTTTTTAGCGGTTGAATTTGGAACCTGTTGACGCTCAATCCTACGTATTTCTTCACAAAATACTTTCACCTCGCCCCATTTGTTACTCATGTCTTGATCAGCTTGAAAAAACGGTTCAAATGGTTTACTTTGTTCAACCGCCGCCATAAACGACTCTAAATCACCACCTGCGATCGCCAATGCTTGTAGAATCTTGAAAATATCGGGTGCAATGTCAGGAGAATCGGTTAGTATGTTTAACAACGTCGTTAAGTTGCCAAATTGTAGGCTACGCCGACTGATGTTTTCTTGTCCTTTATCCGACATGCGTCGTGCATAATTGTTGCGTTCTCGTTGAATTTTTTGTTGTATGTCTGCATATTTTTCAGGATTATTTGATGCTAATGTTTGATAGTCTGTTTCTATAACGCCTGTTAAATACTTTTCAGATCCGGTCGGAATGGCGGTCATTTTCTCTAATTGTTGACATAGTTCTAGACGTTCTTCAGCATTCAATAAGATACCACGCATATTTCTATGCGGAACGAGTGCTTTTAATAATCCATGTAATAAGAGCGCATCGTCATGGTGAAGCCTATTGATAACCAAGAGTTTATCTAATAAACCAGAGTCACCACACAGACGTGATTCTGTACCTGGAAGCCACGCCATATCACGATCTAAGGCCGGCGCAACTTCAAGGCTTTTTGAATAAATGATCTTGGCAAGCGATGCGACAGACGCATTAACCTCCGCTTTAAAATCCAGATCATTTAAGAATAATGCACGTGCTTCATTCATGGCCGTCATATTTACAAAAACATGCATATTCTTAGGCAATACGCTCATCCCTTCCCAATATTGGCATGCCTCTATGCGTGACTCCCAAGAGTATGCCTCGTGTTGAGCAAAATAGAGTGCTGCAAACATCGCATTCAAAAATAGAATTTTCTTTTTACCTAATGTTACACCTTGTGGAATTTCTCCGAACGTGAGAATCCCTGCATAATTGTCCGTATTGAGATGCATGTTAGCATCCACAAAAGCGGCAAGCGTTTCAGGTTTCACGTTGATTTTTGCTTTGATGGCGTCAATCGTTTGCTGCATCATTTGATACTTTTCAGCATCTGACGTTTTTAACTCTAAATAACGCGCTTCCATGTCAGGTGATAGGTATTGATGTAAGCCCTTGGGTAGCGATTTCACCTTTTCTAGGTTTTTACAAATTTTTATTAACGCTTCGTCCGTCTGTTGCGCTATAAGCGTCTGGAATGTGCCACGGATAACGTGATGAAACATGCCGTTAATTAACAGCATTTCATCATAGGTAACGCTTTCACCCATCTCACTTCGATCAAAAAGTGTTTGAGAAGATTTAATCGATTGATGATAGGAGTAGTTCGCCATCAGCGGTGAAATATCGAACGGTAACGCATCTATGGGGGTTACAGTGGTTTTAGATGTTGCTTCTTTTGCCATATAACGACGCATCGCAGCTTCACGAGCGAGACGTTGCGCGTAAGGATGGATAAATTGATGTGCGATATTCGCTTGTTGACAGTACGGCAACAGATCATGTAAAAAACCCAAAATTACAAAAGCAGATCTGCGTGACGTTTGTTGATACCAATTATGCCAATGTAATTTTAACAGCGCCTCATCGGCCGCTTCAATGGCCAGTATATCTCGAAGATCTTTAATCAACTGCTCATGTTTTTTGAATACAAAACTTGCGGCTTTTTTTTGAGCGGTGTTTTGACTATGTCCTTCCGCCCGGAACGTTGGATAGTGAAGATCAATTTCGTTATTTAAAAAGGCATCCAGATCGGCGCCTAACTGTGATGGAATCGCCGCATGAATCGCAGGCAGTTCATCTAAGGCCAGCATCACATCAAATTCTTCATGATTCCATAAAAATTCTTTTTGAGTAATCGTATAGTCATCGAGGCGTTCTGGCAGGCCGTCTGGGAACATGGCTTTTGCGGGTTCGATCACATCCTTCACTGATAGGTCAGCTTTCGTCAGCGTCTGACTCAGCCCTTCAAACACAATCAGGCCATTGGGATTCTGTTTAATATAAGCTTTCATCTCTTGAATAGTCGTGATTTTCGATTGAATAATTCGCTCTTTCTCAACTAAGGTGACTTGAATGTTTCGTATAGTCGGACGCTCTAAGCGCCCTAGGTGCGTGAGTGCTTCCAAATTAAAAATGTTAAAATTTTTCTTTTTTGCAGCAAGTATAGCGTACCATTCTGCTTCTGTTCGCATGGATGCAAACGGTGCTGCAGGTTTTTGATATCGATAGTGACCGAGTAATTCGAAACTCTCTAATCCGAGTGAGTTAGGTTTTAGTTCATGCAATAGGTTATCTTGAAGCGCCTCGTCAAATAAATTATGCGCTAGTCTAGGTGTGCTTGTGTCCAGTTCTAACGTTAGAAAATCTTCACCGCGCTGATAATCGTTATCAAATAATTCATGATGTTCATTTTGTGCTTTCTGAGTAGGTGCCTCACCTCTTGAAATAAGAGGGAAATTAACGTGCGTTTTGTTTCGCTTTGCAAGCTGTGCATGCAGACGATCATTTTGTGGGTAAACCTGAACAACTACTTTGTCCACACCAAGACGAGGAGCAAGCCCTATAAAATAATCTTTTAAATGTAAAACAGTATTTGAAGACTTAGTGCTTGCATTGACGCCTGCATTATTTACCGCGATATTCTCTGCACAAATAGCCAAATAACCATTGCTGGTGATCACATAAGTAAAACATACATCAATCTGAGATCCATTGTACTCAAATGTTTTTTCAATAAATTTAAAACTCCCTGGAAGCGTTTGACCAAAATCATGGAGCAAAGTGTGTTTTACGTGCTCACCATGTTTATCACGTTTTAATTCAAATCGTACTCGTTGTACATGGGACAGAAGTGGATCGGCACCTTGGAAAATTTGATTAAATTGTGGCGATGAGCCTGCTCGCAATAATAATTTATCTCGGGCACAAGCAATATGGTGTGGATTGGTATGATCAAACTCACCCTCAGCAATCTCATAAAACGCCTCTGCAGCTTTTTCTACCAACTCATCTCGCCGATACTCCAATTCTTTCATTGGGACGTATGTACCTTGATTGGCTTCCTGGATAAAATTATTCTCAAAAAAATAAGCCATTTCATTTGTAGAAAAGTGGGCCTCTAATAATTGACTGGAAACTTGACCAGCCTCATCTTGAAACAGGCGATACAATCGTATTGTTGAGTGCTCAGAGATGGAAAATGTGTCCTGATTGATGCTTTCTGTCTTCAGATTAATCGATGCTATCTC
>CANNJI010000053.1 GCA_947504875.1 Legionellaceae bacterium | reverse complement strand
GGTTAAAAGGAAACGCGCCTAGCCCAATCCCCAATTTTTAATGAACAATTTCTATGCCCAGATCATATCACAACAGGGTAGGTTTTTTCTCGTCAAGTGTTCACTAAAATCGACTTTTTTGAACCATCCCGAAAAAGGGGGTTCCCCGGGAAAAAGCCTTGCGGGGGAATCATTTTCTGAATCACTTTTTTGGGTATTTGAGCGCTCATGTTTCACCAATAATCAAGTCAACTACAATTCTTCGGGGACGACACCCATCAGTTCCTGATATTTGCTGATGGATAATTCTGTTAGCTTTTTAAATTCATCTTGTCCATAACCAAGGTCTTTACTGGCCATATTTTTTAACAGGGCATTCATTTGAATAATTAATTTGAAGCAATGTTTTTCAACAGCTGAAAAATGATCATCCGAATTTTTCTTTTTGTGTTGGCTTTCAGTCACCATTAAACCGATTTCAGTCATTTTGGTAATGGTGTAAGAAAGTGAATCGTCATTGTTTCCAGCGTACTTTATTAGCTTGTCATGAAGGTCATTTGGCAGTGAAATCGTAACTCTGGGCATTTTTATCTCCTTGTTTGCGATGGCAGGGTGATGCATTTTGTATGAACTGGGTGATGCAGATTGGATGCATCTATAATCCTTACCAGCACTGTATCAACAACTATAATGCAGCACAAGTGCATCATGATGATGCATTTGTGCTGCACTATTTAGTATAAAAACAAGGCAAATATTAGTATATTGATGAGTCATTATGGTAGTTGATAATGCTGTTGAAATTATTTGATTGGCAGATTCAAAAAAACAGGGTTTTTCATATATAAATCAATCGATTACAAATTAGCATTCTAATGCGAAAGGTGTGCTAGTTTTGGGGGTTGTTTTATCATTTTGGTTTTGATTGGCTTTTATTTTTGGATTTTCAAGAGTTTGATTTGATCAGCGCACTGACATTTGTCGTTGCGTGTTGTGACAAAAATTATATAGGTTGTATCGTACTTTTTGTTATTTCTGCTATTATTAATTCAGGGTAGTGATAAGAAGGAGCTTGCATCAATGAATACATTTAAAAAAATTCTTAATGCTTTTTGGCAGCATGTAAAAGTTTCTTTTCAGCAAGCGTGGAGGGAAGACGAGCTAAAACGACAACAAATGAGGGAACATCGAAATGGCGTAAACCCTTCAACAGGGATGCCAATGATTTCAAAAAGTATTGATGCGATGGGTACTCCATTTGGATTGCGTGATTTGTCCAATAGAAACTTTTAATTCACGATATTATCGTCAGGCAAGTCCCGTGATTTTTTACGTCACGGGACATTCATATTTGATTTAATCTATCGCACCAAATATTTCGTTTGCTTCCACATGCTCTAGAGCAAAATCACGTAATAAATAATATTGGTCTATCATTTTCTCATCCTCTGGATTTTCCCAGCACAATTGATTGATAACCAATAAACAGCTGACAATCCCAGCGGCATCAGGACTTAGACAACCTGCGTATCCATTGCCTTGAACATAAACAAGAAATGATTTATCAGACTCAGGTGCCATATAGAAGCCACCATTGGATAATTCAAAAAAATTCCAATAACCACCTTGATATTCAGAAGCCAGTTTGCTCAGTGTACTGTATATTCGATGTTCTGCTTTAAAAAAGTATTTTTTGAAGTATTTTGGGAGGAAATTTAATCGTAGATTGTCTGGTACTTCAATTGCTTGAATAGTATTTTGCATTTTATATTCTCCGTTTAGTCAGTTGTCTCTATCGACAGTATTATTATGGTATATTACCTGCTATTTGTCAATAAATATTATCTACTTTTAAGATAAATAATGTTGATATATTTATTAAATATACATATACTTTAAAAGTGCTGAAGCGAGGTGCTTGATGAAACATTTAATATTTAGTGTAAAAAGAAATTTAAAAAAACCGCCCAAGATATATGTGGTATCTCCTGACAAGAAAATTACGTATGGGTCATTTTCGGCATCCAACCCCGATGAATTTGAAAACTGGGGCGCTTTATCAACACCTCAAAAAATTGAATTAACTCAATACATGCATAATATGCAGGCCATATGTAATCATCTGGATGCGTCCGGATTGAACGAGCAAACCGACTTTCGATTACGGCTACCTTTGAGCTTTATCCAGTGCATTAATGAAATAAATACATTGGCTATAAATTCAGATGTAGATATGGACTTATTCGATCCGATCGTTGTCGCTTTAATTCAGCAATTAAAGATTGTTTCAGCAAAGTTACCAGCCCCTGAAAAAAAATTAGCATTTGCGGCTTTGGAAAAGGTTGGGTTATCTGAATATAGAAAAATGGACTACTCAAATCAAATACAGGGTATTTTTCATGAATTGCTTGCAGTACACAATAAATCAGAAAAACTGCAGCTATATGCGAAGGAGCTGTTTAATAAAGATAAAATAATTACACCCAAATCGATTGAAGATATTGCCAATGGCAGACTAACCACATCAAAATGGCTGGTGGCTTGTGCAATAGAAATTCTGCTTAAAGAAAATCCTGCCTCATTGGAAAAAGGATTATCAATCGACGACTTGTTTATGTTATGGGTTAAACCTTTGCAGAGTTCAACATGCTCAAAAAATGAATTAATTACCAAGGCAACGTTATTGCAAAAACCTGGGCTTGTTGCGCGAATTGAAAATACTGATTAGCCGTTGAAAACTACAAAATTGAATAGATACCGGTGATATCAATGGATATAACAAAATTAGCGGATTTACACGAAAGTAAAAACACTTGTACGTGTAAAATATATAACGGGCGGTATTGCCGCCCGGTTAATTTAATTATTTGAGAAAACGTGCGTTTTGCCATTAACTTTTATTGAATAATAATCACAGGAAAACAGATCATCACTGAATGCTTCATAGCTAAAATAGCGCCTCAGATTTTCTGGAATTTCATTGATATAACATTCGTCAAAAAGCTCCATAGAAAAATATAATTCACTATAATGCTCACCGTGGTAGTTATTTTCCAAAGCATTCTTCGCACTTTCAAGATCACCAAGATGCGCCACAAGTTCTGATCCTAAATCCCCACATTCTTTGATGAATAACGCCACGTCTTCAGCATTTTTATTGCTAGATAAACTAATATTTGATACATTGCACTGAGTCATTTTCACTACTCCTATAGTGTTGATGATTAGTGGTATTTTGTTGTTAGAGCAACTTAATACCACGACTTAAACTACACTATAATTATATGCATTTTCCCCATGTTCTTCAAGATAATTTATTGAAATTACACGTTTTTTTGATAAATTTATCAGTAATTTTTATTCTTTTTTATGTGAAAATTGGTTGACAACTAGGGCGTCACGCCCTATACTATCTACTAAGCCCGGGTAAATCACTCAGGGCATTTTAAGGATAGAAAAATGCTAAGTCACGAACAAGAAGAACAAATTATTGAGCAGGCACTTTCAATACTGACTTCACGGCTAAAAGAAAAAACCGAGTCCTTTTCTAATCCGCAGATGGTTAAATCCTTCCTGCGTTTACAACTAGAGCAGAAAGAACGCGAGCATTTTTCAGTCATGTTTCTTGATACGCAAAACCGGTTAATTGAGTATCAGGTCATGTTTATGGGCACCATTGATTCAGCAGCTATAAGCCCGCGTGAAATCGTTAAAGCGGCCTTGAAACTAAACGCGCGTTCATTGATTATCGCGCACAATCACCCGTCAGGGATGGCCACACCAAGCCAACAAGACATTCATATTACAAAAAAACTTGTGTCAGCCCTTGATCTGGTTGAGATCAAATTACTTGACCATATGGTGATTGGTCATAACGAAATTATTTCATTAACAGAACAGCAATTAATGTAAAATGAATCGCGCAGCAGGTTGCTGCGCAAACAAAGGTGGGCTTATGGAACAACTTGGAACCTATGGGATAGAAGGAAGTATTCGCCCTGAATGCCTGCAAAACGCCGACATGTGGACGCCTCCTAATGGTCAGGAAATACGGATCGCGCTTAACATGGCTGGGTGGTCAGGCGTGGAGTTTTCAAAACGAATCATAGCCAATGCTCGCACAGTCAGACGATGGCTTGGCAATGAGATGGAAATTCCCTATGCTGCATGGTGCGTGCTATGCGCACAAGCTAATCTTGGGCTAATTTGGAAATAAAACATAGGAGTGATTTTTTATTAAGTCCTGGAAACCATTTATCTGCAATGATAAAACATATTCATTATCCCATCTTGATACCTTTAATTGGGAGTTTACGCAGCCTGCAAAAAAAGATAAGTCGGAGATTCGATATTCTTTTATAATTGAATTTGGCATGCACTGCTTTACTCGCGGATTAAATATCCATCAAAATGAAACATGGAGAGATATTTCAGAGGATCTAATTTATTCGGACCCTAGGGAAAAACGTATCTTTGATTATCACAGATATGAATTATCAAAATATCTCCCGGATATTGTAAAAAAAATTGGTGAAAAATCATGTTTTCATACAGGGAAAGAAAATTTCTTCATTATTGAGCTGGTCAATGAAAACGGTGACAAACAGGAATATGAAATATATTTTAAAGCCACTAAATCAATAAAAAACTGTTTGAAATTGTTTGTTCAAAGCGCTTATGTTCGGGATAAAAAGCACAAGACATCTCAGCCACATAAGAAAAAAATCTCTTTTTTTGTTATTGCCTACAATGTGCAAAGAAATAAGGAAATTAAGATCCCGCCCAAATAAAAAAACCCTGAATTTCAGGGTTTTTTATAAAATTAACTAGGCTCTCTTTATAACCGCTCTTGGGCTGGTATCAGTAAACTGACGGAGGGGTGCATAGCTTTCGCTATCCCGTTCATACACCCAATATGAACATTATGGCATCTTATTGAAAATAAATCAATACATGTATATTTTAACTATCTGACAGCCTTGTATATCAAGACTTCGTGTCTGATCGCCATTCATATAACATATCAGGGCAAAGCTCTTCATTACTTAAACCGTCGGTTAATGCTATCACACGAAATGCATGTTGTTCATAGAAGCGTTGCGCTTGGATATTTTCTTGAAATGTATGTAGCCGGATAGGAGAGCCAAGAGTCTCTTTTGCAAGATTGAGTAATACGGTACCAACGCCACGCCCAGTTGACGTGGGTAGCAGATATAGTTGATCTATCCATCCTATATCCTGATTTTTTGATAAGGCCATCATTCCGATAATTATCCTATTGTCTTCAACAACAGTTACTTGATTAGTTGGGATGAGTATTTCTTGAATCCAATGCAGTACGTCAACATCAGAATGGGCTAAAGGTGCATAAGGCAGTAATTTTTTACGCGAAACCAAATAGACATTGGCAATTTCTTCGGCGTCTGCTTGAGTCGCTTTTCGCAATAATATTTTATTAGATAGATCGGTCATAATGGCAGTTCTAATTTGAAACAACATGAAAGTTGGGCTCATAAAGACTCATGAGCAGTTCAAGAATGCTTACTGGGTATTCGGATCCGGTATAGCGTCATATCGCAAGCCCCGGATCCTTGGAGTTAAAAGCAACATTTTTTGTACTTTTTCCCTGAGCCACAAAAACATGGATCATTACGCCCTGGTTTGGCCTCGGTATTTCGAATAGTGTTCTGTTCTTTAATGGCTCTGGCATAATCGATGCGATGGGGCGCATAATACCGATAAATCTGAGTAACCCCGGCACATAGAGAAATTAATATTTTTTCTCGCTGTTCATTGGTCATCTCTTCTTGATAAGGCCTCATCTCAGGGTCTTCATCATGCTCATAAGCCAAAACAAAAATCGGAACGAACCAACCAGACTGTTCTTCATCATCTAACATTTCGTTAAACCCATCGGCAATGTCCATGCCTATTAAAAAGCCATTTGCCCAGTCATTACCGTTGTATATCCCTGTTTTTTCATCGGACAAGATACATGGGATATACACGTCTTCCTTAAAACGTTGACCAACATCGTTCCAATAGCGTAAAAGAAGTTGAAGGAATGCATTTAATTCTTCTGTATTTTTAAAAGGAGCGCCCATTTCACCTGTATCATCACCCCATATTTCTGGTAAATAATTATTGAATGAAATCATCTCGGGACAGGCATGCAGAGCCGCGAAAAAACCATCCACTTCTTCAAGATTCATTACATTTTCATGTGGCAGCGCTGATAAAATATCAACTAATTTATCTTTTTCATGTTCAGTCATGGGTTTGGACAGTGTTGAGCGCATCGACTTTCCTGGTAATACCAAATTGTTTGGCAGATGGTGAATAGGCAATTATACTTCGATGAGAATTTTTTGTCATAGTGGGCTTGCAGATTTTTATGGAGTAGAAACATAAACACAAGCTCTGGAATGAGTTGCGCCGAATGAATACTAACTATACGTGCGACACTGCGACATTTGCGACAAGGAAAAAATATGATGACATATAGTTGTTGCTAACGTGTTTGAGGGTTGCCACAATGAATTTGTCGCAATGTCGCAATGTCGCAATGTCGCAATGTCGCAATGTCGCAAGTTCATTGTGCATCCTGCCTGCTAAAATAATTGAGAGATCAAAATGAGCCGATCTTTTGTAACCGACATACAGCATTTTATTGATGAGAAGGGCGCTATTCCTGAGTCTATGCCAAGACAAGCAAAACAATTTGTTGAGAACCTTGGAAATATTGTAGCTTCCGTTACGGGAGAACCAAGTGTTTCACCTAAAACAGTCGTGTCTTGTTGGAATAAAATCAACGGTAAGCATTGTTCTGGAAAAATAGATGCTGGCATTGATCTTGGTAGTTTAAATATACTTTGGCATTGTCTAAAATGCGGTGACAATGGGTCAATTAGCAGTTGGGAGCATACCTTTTGGGATGGCAATTATCGTTGATCTGTTATGCTTCTATATGGTCGACCTTTCTATGTGGTTACGTATAGATAGATTTATAAAAAACACAAGTGATTTACATGATAAATAAATACACTAATATCAGCATAGAGACCTTAGTGCTCGTTGCTGTATGGGAAAGCCCATTTGTTTTTCAAGGGTGTTTTAAAATTATTGATCAAAATCGGGAAATAAAAAAATTTATCTTTTTTCGATGTGAATGTAATTTAATGGAAAAAATGGATGTGATAGATCAAGATTTTTCACCAGATGATTATCAATTTACTCACTTATATAATGAATTCGAGCTTATCCATCTGGATATGAACGAGCATGCTCTCTATTTATTGAAATATGCAATCCGTACTACGTTGAGTAAAATGATAACTAACCTGAAGCATTATTTTGTTTCTATTGATGACGTTGCCATGCAGTCTATAGTCAACCAGATACAACCTGTTTTGAACCAAGCATCTTTATGGAGCGAGGATGATAATGGCATTGGTTTTGCTGTAGCCATGGATTTTTGCCCCGAGGAAAAGATGGGGCAGGCGGCAGTTTTGGGCTTGTTGGGCATAGCAGAGTAATGAGTTACAGGAGCGTACAATTATTAATTGTTGCTTCAGAATCTGCTTGCACGACAGCGCCGAATTATCCATGCTGTGTGTACTCATGTGTCCAACATACTTGTTGTCATTCACCCAGTTTAAATTTTAACTGCCAAAATAACTTGATTACCAGGTTGGTCAATTTTATCAGTAATGATTTTAAATCCGGCCAATTCCACCGATTGCTTATTAATTACAGCAGGGTTGCCACTATGGTAAAAACGTTCACCAAACATCTCAGATTCGATCGTATGTTCATCAATCACTTTGACTTCAGTCCCGTCAGGTTCACAACTGGTATCAGCAAACGTGATTAACAGTATTCCTTTAGGTTTCAAAAACGAATGAAATTTTTTCAATACATCGAGGTGGTGGTCTGCATGGATGTGAAATAAGGCGAACCAACAAACAATCGCATCAAATTTGATGTCAGTTGAGAAATCGCAAATGTCACTGACGAACAATTGATTTTCAGGAATAATTTGTTTTGCATAGTCGATGAGTCTTGGCGAAATATCAACGCCATAGACGTTAAAACCTTTTTCAACAAGATAAGCTGCAATGGGTTTCCCAGAGCCACAGCCAACATCCAAAATTTTTGCAGAGGCAGGAAGATGCGTGATGGTTTCATCGATAGCGGGTTGCTCAATATACCATTCTCTTTTTTCATGCCAAGTATCGGCAATGTTGTCGTAGGCTTGTTTGATTTTATCGCCAAATTTTTTATTCATACTGAGGGCTCGTGTTAAGAACAAATAACATTATAATAAACATACAGAGTCAAGGCGAGGTAGTTGATGAAAGCAAGTATATCAACAGGGCATAGCAATTCAGCCATTATTAATGTTATACCCGAACGTAGCTTATTTGATTCGGTGATAGAAATTTCAATTGAAAATCTACCGGCGCATGCCTATGTGGTTTTGTCAGCTAGTTTAAAGGATGAGAAGGGAAATCCTTGGTTTTACTCGGAAGCAGTATTTGAAGCAAATAAACAAGGAATAGTGAGTCTGCAAACTGATCCATCTGTTTCAGGATATTATACGGGCGTTGATCCTATGGGCTTGTTTTGGTCAATGCGCCCCGTCGATACTTCCCAAGCCCATGATGCCCAGCGAGGAAATGATGAAGACGTTTATTTAACCGCCTCAGTTAACCATAAAATAGTTGCGAATACAAAAATACATCGGTATATAGCATCTCCGGAAATCGAATCGGTGGAAATTAATGATCATGGATTGATTGGTTTTATGTCTTATCCAAAAAACGCACAGAATCTCCCTGGAATCATTACCTTTTCAGGATCAGGTGGTGGCCTGTCCCGTGATATGGCGCGGTTATTGGCAGCACATGGGTATACAGTTCTTGCATTAGCTTATTTTGGTATGGAAGGTTTGCCTGAATCGCTGGATAATATTCATCTTGAATATTTTCAAAATGCGATTCGTTGGTTCAAAAAACAGCCTCAAGTGAATGATCAAAAAGTTGCGTTGAGAGGCGCTTCATACGGTGGTGAATTGGTTCTTTTACTGGCAGCGACGTTCCTTGAAGATATCCATGCAGTTGTTGCTATATCCCCTCCGAGTAAAATTTTTGGCGGATTTCCTTATTCAAACAAACCAATGTGGATTTATAAAAATGTACCAATCACGCCATTTATCGGCGGGCTTACTGGTGATCACGAAAGCCTGACTGAAGCTGAAGATCTGCTCAACGCTACGAAACAAAACCTCATTCCATTCCATGAGGGTACATGGGATGATCCGTATGAAATTACGCCGTTGTTTGTGGCTCGTTTGGAAAAATATCGCGACATTAGTGAAGCCACAGCAATTCCAGTAGAAAACATACGCTGTCCGCTTCTGGTTATTTCGTGTGGGGATGACAAAGTACATCCTGCCAAATTGCACGGGCAATGGATCATGGATCGATTGAACAAATATAATTCCTCTATTGAAAGAAAGCACATACACTTTCCCTCCGCAGGGCATTCACTTGGCACGCCTTATGAGCCAAAGATGGATTTGCCTTGGCTCCTTGCAAAGGGTGATTTTTGGTGCTGGTCTGGGGGCAGTATTCATGGTAATTATACTGCTGCCAAAGAAGGGTGGCAGGAAACGTTAAATTTTTTGGAAAAAACATTAAAATGAGTAAAGTTGAGTTGAAAATTAAGCCAATCAATCAAGACGATTTTTCAGATTGGAAAGCGCTTTATAAACTGTATCTGGAGTTTTATAAGACAGATCTTTCCCCAGAGCAGTTGGCAACGCTTTGGTCCTGGTTTTTTGATGCTGATAAACAAATGTATTGTTATGTCGCGATCCATGAAAATAATATAATTGGATTGGTGCATTTTCGTGAGTATTTGCGGCCAATAAAAGCGGCCTCTGCTGTTTTCATCGATGACCTATACGTGGTAAATGACTTCCGCGGAATGGGTATTGCCCAGAGCCTGATTAAGTCAGTCAATGATTTTTGTTTAGCCAGAGAAATTCCATTGGTACGTTGGGCTACTGCACATGATAATCAGGTTGCGATGAGATTATATGACAAAATAGCAAAGCAAACTCAGTGGAAGATTTACGACATGGTTGTGTCAGACACTTCACAAGGCATATAGCGCACAAGCCGGAAGATGTATTAACCATATTTTGCAATGCGAGCGGAACATAGTAATGACAAAACCTATGGCAAATAAGCTGATATCTATACGAGAACCCACACATGGCGATGAAATTAATTTTCTTGCAGCAATGCATCGCAGTCAGACATTGCATGCCCCGTGGGTAAAATCACCTCAAACGCAGCAGGATTATTGTGATTATCTGCAGCGGAGCCAACAGGATAATCAAAAATGTTATCTGGTTGTCGATCAAGATGAAAACATCACTGGGGTATTTAATCTCAGTGAAATAGTCCGTGGGTATTTTCAAAATGCGTATATTGGATTTTATGCTGTAGATGGTTATGTCGGGAAAGGGTATATGAGTGCTGGGCTAAAATTAATTTTGCAGGATGTTTTTGAGGTGTTAAAATTACATCGATTGGAAGCCAATATTCAACCTGAAAATGTTAGCTCGATAAATCTGGTTAAAAATAATAGGTTCAGGAAAGAGGGGTATTCGCCACGTTATCTTATGGTAAATGATGATTGGCGAGATCATGAGCGTTGGGCTATTACTCGTGAAGACTGGAGAATTTAAACTTTGAGAAAATTGTTATCATCGATATTTTTGAGCTTACTATGGATTAGCTCAGCCATTGCTGCTACACCAACCAAGTTACAATCATGGCAAATCATCCCGCCCACACCCAATCTACCTGCGCCAAAACGCAGCGGATATGCACCAATCAATCATGTCAAAATTTGGTATGCTGAGTATGGACAAGGGACTCCGGTTATTTTACTACATGGGGGACTCGTCAACTCAAACTATTGGGGAAAGCTGATTCCTGTACTTGAAAAACATTATCACGTCATTGTGATGGATAGCCGGGGGCATGGCCGCAGTTCGTTAGATGAAAAACCACTGAGTTATCATCTGATGGCCAAAGATGTTCTTGGTTTAATGGATTTTCTACATCTTCAAAAAGCAGCTATTGTGGGTTGGAGTGATGGCGCCAACATTGGTCTGGATATTGCCATTCATCACCCTGAAAGGTTAAGCAAATTGTTTGCACTTGGCGGGAATTCCAACCCCGAGGCAACCATGGATGTCACTCAATATCCTTCATTTGATGCCTTTTCAAAACGCATCCAAAAGGAATATATGACCTTGGCGCCTGTACCATCCACTGAGAGCTATAATATGTTGAATCAGCGTATTGTAAAGATGTGGAAAACAGAGCCAAATTTTACAAAGCAGATGCTTGAGCATATTACTATTCCAATCTGGATTGCTTCTGGTGATCACGATGAAGCAATAAAACGCTCTAACACGGAATATATGGCAAGAACTATTCCTCAAGCAGGGTTATTGATCGAACCCAATGCGGGACATTTTGCATTTTTGCAAGATCCAGCGAAATTTAATGATGATGTCCTGCATTTTTTGGAGCAGGGCATACGTTAGAGAGTTCTCCTGCTGCAGACGACATTGTTTCCTCAACAACCGCTGTGTATCATGGGGTCAAACTATTTTTCAGGAAATATAAAGGTGACCTTATCACGTCAAACTTGCGATATTGAAAATAAAAACGTCAAAATTACATTTGTAGATGATTTAAGTGAAGAGCTTGATAAACGTATGACAGAAGGCTTCGTCGCTTATGAAGCAAAGCATGGCATTGATGTTAATTTCAAACGTTTTTCAGTAGTCATATCAAATGAGGAAGATGTCACTTGTGGAGCGATCAATGCCTACACGGCCTTTGCTGAAATCTATGTTGATGATATATGGGTAGATAATGCTTATCGGGGAAGAGGATACGGAAGAAGGTTATTGCAAGCACTTGAAGATCACTTTCGAGGGCAGGGGTTTAATAATATTAATTTGGTAACCAATGCATTTCAGGCACCTGAATTTTATAAAAAATGCGGATTTATGGAAGAATTTGTTCGAATAAACAAGATAAATCCACAATTATCAAAACATTTTTTTGTTAAATTTTTTGAAGAAGAGGTTCAGACTCAAGGGTTGTTGCGCAATTCACCAAATTTTTAAGAGGCCGTACCACTTATGTTCAACACTAACAAAATTCATATCGATGTGTCTCTTGTACAGAAACTGATCGCCACTCAATTTCCGCAGTGGGCTGATCTGCCAATTAAGCCAGTCGAGTTCAGCGGATGGGACAACAGAACCTTTCATCTCGGCGAACATATGACGGTAAGGTTACCCAGCGATATGGCGTATGCTTCTCAGGTTGAAAATGAACAGTACTGGTTGCCGAAACTTGCGCCGTTCTTGCCGCTCCAAATTCCGGAGCCTTTGGCAAAGGGTAAGCCTGCTGAAGGCTATCCGTTGCCATGGTCTGTATATCAGTGGCTGGATGGTAAAACGGCGTCAATTGATCGTATTAATAATTTATCTCAATTCGCCACTGCATTGGCAGAGTTTCTGATTGCGTTGCAGCATTGTGATGTTACTGGTGGTCCTATGGCTGGACCACAAAATTTTTATCGTGGTGGGCCTTTGGCAACTTATGATGCTGAAACTCGCCAAGCGATTGCAACGCTTGGCGATAGAATCGATGTTGATACTGTGACTGCGGTGTGGAATGAGGCGCTTGCTTCGACTTGGAATAGATCACCTGTTTGGGTGCATGGGGATATTGCGATCGGTAATCTCTTGGTCGAAGAAGGGTGTTTAAAAGCCGTCATTGATTTTGGACAGTTATGTATTGGTGATCCTGCATGTGATCTGGCGATTGCGTGGACTTTTTTTAAGAATGAAAGCAGGGAGGCATTCCGTTCAACGCTGTCTCTTGATAATGGCACGTGGGCGCGAGCTCGGGGTTGGGCATTATGGAAGGCATTGATCATTTGTGCCGCACTTTCTGGAACCAATCCGCTTGAAGTAGAAAAGTCCTGGTTGGTTCTTGATGAAATCCTTGCTGATTACAAGAAAATTATTTGAGGATTATTCATGACGCACGCCTGGAAACAAACTATCGAAATCGATGAAAAGAAAGCCCAAAAACTGATTGAATTACAGCACTCTATTAAAATCAGCACGATTCATTTGTTAGATGCAGGCTGGGATAATCTGGTTTATCTGGTTAATGACGCCATTATTTTTCGATTTCCACGCCGGGAGTTTGGACTCGATTGCATGGAAAATGAAATAGCCTTGTTGCCTTATATTGCCAGTCAGGTCTCATTTCCACTATCTGCACCAAAATGGATTGGTCAACCATCGGATTTATATCCGCATCCGTTCGCTGGATATTCGATCATTCCCGGGAAAGCAGTTTCCGATGTCAGTCAGTCATTGATTGCCAATACTACCTTTGCAACAACACTGGCATCGTGGTTGTCTGAATTGCATGCTATTCCTGTAACTGAACATTATGCCCGATTAATCAAAGGAGAGCAGGGCTGGCGATATGATGTGCCTCATCGTGTATCACGGTGCAAGGAGAATCTTGCGCGCTATGAAAATTATTTTTTACAGATGGGTTTTGACAAGCGCTTGTTGCTTGAAGTGATAGCTAAATTACCTGAGTTAACGTTTAAAGAGGATAAACAGTCTTATTTGCATGCGGATTTATATAGCAGGCACGTAGTCATGAATTCAGAAACAGTTACACCAACTGGATTAATTGATTGGGGCGATACGCATATTGGTCATCCCGGGATTGATTTGGCGGTTGGCATGATTTTTACTGAAGAGGCATTTCAGCACTTTTTGAACGCATATGGTAATGTAGATGATGACATGATTAATCTGTTGTTGTTCCATGCCTTTTGCCATCACATGAGTTTTCTGCCCTATACTTGTGAGCAGAACAAACCGCATTTGATGCGGTGGGCGGCGATGGTGTTGGTGAGAGCTATAGATGAAATTAGAAAGCGTTTATGATAAATAACAAGTGAGTTTCACATGCCACGACAGAACAAACATTGGCCCAAAGAATGGGAACAAGGACTCATTAAAACCGCAAACGCCATGGGCGTTATGTTTAAAGAGTTATCTCCAGCAGCAGAAGAATTTGTACAATTCGCAAAGCATGCGAAATTGCCTTTGCTGGATATAGGCGCAGCTTATGGAGCTACAACTATACCTGCTTTAGAGAACGGCGCAGAGGTGATTGCCTGTGATTTAAGCGAGGAGCATTTGGCGATATTACGTCAATCTGTCGATAAACAATTTCTTCATAAGCTGCAAACAGTAACAAAAAAATTTCCAGATGAATTGAATTTTAATGCTGGAAGTTTGAGCGGAATTCTTATCTCCAATGTTTTGCATTTTATGGATGGGGAATCGGTTGTTCTTGGGCTCAAAAAATGTTGGCAATGGTTGGAGGATAATGGCAAGATCTTCATTACTGTCATGACACCCCATTTGAGTTTTTACCATCAGCTGATCTCTGAGTATGAAAAAAGAGTTGCAGAGGGTTATGAATGGCCTGGCATCTTTAATCCAAAGCTGGTTGCATCAGAAAAATGGCGAGATACTTTGCCTGAATTTGTCCATTTATTTGAATTGGACACAATAAAAACGGTTGTTGAAAAGGCTGGTTTTACCATCAATGGTATTGAATATTTTTGCTATAAAAACTATCCGGATGAGCATCGCACAGACGGCAAGGAATTTATTAGTTTGTGCGCCACAAAAAGTTCAGTTATTGATCAAGAGATAAGAGCATTTTATTTAAATGAATGAGAATTGGGAAGCTATAACGCCATATTTTGCGGTGCTTCTTGGGAGGTAATGTGAACACAATTACAGCAAGACAGACATGGTCTTACATAATAAAAAACATCAAGTCTTATCCTGTCTCAATTTTTGTTTTGTTTATGGTGACGGTTGTTTGCTCAATCGATTTCTCACTAAGACCTTATTTACTTAAAGTTATACTTAATCGACTGACAAATGGCATGCAGACGGATGTATTCGTCTATCTTGCTGTACCAAGTATTTTGTATTTCAGTAGTATGTTTGTTTTTATAACATCGCATCGCTTTTTCGATTATTTTGTAGCGATAAAAATGATCCCTCGGATGCGTGAAAAAATTACGAATGATGCGTTGGGTATGCTGGTTGATAAAAGCCATACTTATTATCAAAACAATTTTTCAGGCAGTTTGAGCAACAAGGTCAATGATCTGGCAAATGGTGTGCCTGATATCATTCAATTTTCCTTTTTTCAATTTTCTCTTCAAGCATTTTCATTGATGATTGCAATCATAACTTTGTGGCAGACGAACATCCTTTTTGCCTTATTCATGTTGGTCTGGACGATGCTTTTTATTACAGGAGCATTGCTTTACTCGGATCGTCTCACACGACAAGCAGATAATTGGTCTGAATTTGGATCCATCATTACAGGAAAAATTGTTGATGTTTTATCCAATATTTTATCTGTTCGACTATTTACTGCCAAAAAAGAAGAGATGAGGGCGCTTGGAAAAACATTTCAAGGGGCTGTTGATGCTGAACGAAAATTACAATGGTCTTATTGCTGGATGTGGTTTTTCTATGGATACTCCTTCTTTATTCTGCAAATGTTAAATTTTTATTTTCTATGCAAAGGGCGTCAAGAAGGCTGGATTACCGTGGGTGACTTTGCGCTGGTTTTGGTTATCAACATTGCTATTGCTGATAGTTTATGGAAAGTTGCAGATGAGTTCACTCGGTTTTCGAAATTATATGGTCGAATTACCCAAGCGCTCAGAGCCATATTAGATAAACCAGAACTTGAGGATAAACAAGATGCTGGCTCGCTTATTGTATCCAAGGGTCAAATCACTTTCTCGGACATCAAATTTCAATATAAGGGCACAGAACCGCTTTTTCAGAATAAATCAGTTACCATTGAAGCAGGCCAGAAAGTGGGATTGGTCGGTTACTCCGGTGGTGGTAAAACGACTTTCGTTAATTTGATCTTGAGACTGTATGATGTGACCGACGGCCAAATTCTGATTGATGGTCAAGATATTCGTAACGTCACCCAAGATAGTTTACGCCACAATATTGCCATGATCCCCCAAGATCCATCGCTTTTTCATCGGACACTGATGGACAATATCCGCTATGGCCGCATTGACGCAACCGATAAAGAAGCAAGGGAGGCTGCAAAAAAAGCGCATGCCCATGAATTTATCAGTAAATTGCCGCAGGGTTATGAGTCTCTTGTGGGTGAACGTGGAGTGAAACTTTCGGGTGGTCAACGCCAACGGATTGCGATTGCCCGAGCCATTTTAAAAAATGCACCCATTTTGATCCTGGATGAAGCAACAAGCCAGCTTGATTCGGTCACTGAAAGCAACATCCAGGAAAGCCTGTGGGAATTAATGCAAGACAAAACAACCATTGTCATTGCCCATCGCCTGTCAACACTCCTTCATATGGATCGCATCATCGTATTTGATCAAGGTAAAATTGTGGAAGATGGCACTCATGCAGAATTGCTTAAAAAGGGTGGATTATATAAAACGCTTTGGGATGCCCAAGTGGGTGGATTCCTGCTGGATCAGAAGGATGAGGATGAATGATGAACGTGCCCATTAAAATAGCTTTATTACAAATGACGTCTTGTGGTTCCGATCAACAACCCAATCTGGAGAAAGGTGATCTGTATTGCAGGCAGGCGAAAGAAGTGGGTGCTGATATAGTGCTGTTCCCTGAAATGTGGAATATTGGATACACTCCATTTCATCAAGATATTTTACAACATGATTACAAACCAGAACACGGTGTGCTTCCGGTGATGCCGGTATAAAAACCAAAAATATTTAAATATTTTTCTTGATTTTTCAATAGCTCGGGATCCTAATACGCTTTATTATAAATAAAGTTATAGGTTAGGGCATGAAACAAAGAAAATCACCTGAAAT
>CANNJI010000052.1 GCA_947504875.1 Legionellaceae bacterium | reverse complement strand
CTTCCTCTCAATCACAACAACAGAGTAATCCTTCCTCTCAATCACAACAACAGAGTAATCCTTCCTCTCAATCACAACAACAGAGTAATCCTTCCTCTCAATCACAACAACAGAGTAACCCTTCCTCTCAATCACGACAACAGAGTAATCCTTCCTCTCAATCACGACAACAGAGTAATCCGCGCCCACAACCAAAAGGAAGATTTGTTTCTGATGAGGAAAAAGCTGCGCTTGATTTATTGGGTTTAAAAGATAATCCCTCACCTTCAGTTCAGGATGTTAATAAAGCATATAAAAAGGCATCCCTTAAATATCATCCTGATAGGAACAAAGATCCTGACGCTACTGCGACATTTCAAAACATAGCCTCCGCGAGAGATTATTTAATGCCAATTGCCGAAATGAACGACGCTGCTAGACCTCAATCAAAAACTGCACAATCTCAGAATTCAGAGACTCAAGCACAATCTCAGAATTCAGAGACTCAAGCAAAAGCTCAAAATTCAGAGACTCAAGCATCAGAGGCTGCTGATCCCTCTCTAGGGGACACGAACATGAAGAGTTCTGCGGCGGATACGCATATTTCAAAACCTGTTGAACAGACTACCCCCATATCAGATACACCTAGTGAAAAATATTCTAATAGCATGGGAATTGATTAAATAATTAAAATATATAGCGCGCCATTCTCCCGTACAACCTGAACAAGAAGTTCTTTGCTGTTTTGTTTTGCAATCAGTTGAAGGGCTTTACCGTTTGGTGTTGGTTGTCTTTGAGCACCAATAATCACATCGCCAGGCCGTAGGCCTGCTCTCCATCCGGCACTGTTTTCGGATGCACCTACAATTTGAACTCCAATAATATGACCATGTACAGGGGTGTCTTGTTCAAAGTCTCGAAATGATAAACCGTAAAGAAAGGGGTTGGTCGATTGTAGTTTTTGCTCGTGTTTTTTAAGATCAGTCACAACAGCTGTTAGCGTTATTTCGCGTCCGTTACGTTTAATTATCACTTTTGCATCTCTACCTACGCGCAGTAAACTGATGGTTGTTTTAACTTGAGTGGCTTGTGTAATTTTAGTGTCATTAATTTGTGTAATAATGTCACCTGCTTTGAGGCCTGCAACTTCGGCAGGGGAGCCTTCGTTCACCTGAGCAACCAGAGCACCCTTAAAGTTTTCTGAATAGCCGAGTGATTTTGCAAGCTCAGGTGTTAGATGCTGAACAAAAATTCCCATCAGGCCACGGTGAACCGATCCAAATTTGATTATTTGCTGAGCAACATCTTTTGCCATGTTAATAGGAATTGCAAAGCCAATCCCAACATTTCCACCCGACAACGAGATGATTGCTGTATTAATACCGATGAGCTCACCTTTGACATTAATCAATGCACCGCCTGAGTTTCCTGGATTAATTGCAGCATCGGTTTGTATGAAATTCTCAATGCCTTCTATGTTTAGGTCACTTCGTTTCATCGCACTGATGATACCAAACGTTGCAGATTGACTGTTCCCAAAACTGTTCAGTCCAAAAGGGTTGCCGATGGCTACAACGAAATCACCCACTTCAGTTTTGTCTGAGTCGCCGATAATGAGACTTTTAAGAT
This sequence comes from Legionellaceae bacterium, assembly GCA_947504875.1. GTDB lineage: Bacteria > Pseudomonadota > Gammaproteobacteria > Legionellales > Legionellaceae > CANNJI01. The sequence continues at coordinate 15,520 of CANNJI010000052.1, read as the reverse complement.
TGTTTGCTTCAATTTTAAGCACAGCTATGTCTGTTTCGCTGTCGCCACCAATCAGCCTCGCTTTAAGGCGCCGACCATCGTTAAGTGTAACGGTAATCAGATCAGCATTACGTATCACATGGTCATTGGTAATAATAATCCCAGATTTTGGATCAACAATTACACCTGAGCCAATACTTTGAAATTTTCTGGTTTTAGGGGGGGCCATTCTTCCTCTGCCTTGAGGCTCTTCCCCTTCGACTAAAGGCATATTATCGGGTATTGTGCCTTGAACAGCAATATTTACAATAGCAGGCATTGCATTTTTTAAAACGGGTGCTAATGTAGGGAAAAGAGGGTTTTCTGCAGAAGGAGCTCCCCATCCTTGAAAGGTGATAACACATAATATGAGAATAAGTTTTTTCATGTTGGATCCTTATTAAACCAAATTAGAGTAGCTATTCTACCAGTTTGTGGTGTTCTTCGGTAGGAGTAGTATTTATTTATACCTTCGAAGGTGCACGAATTTGATTGTGTAACGTTCGAAACACTATGTTGATTAAGAATAAGTTCAGCTATAAGAGATAAATCAGCATGTTTTTTGTTTTGTAGGGTACGAAAAGCAGAGCGTGTGAACTGATACTTATCTGTAAACTGCTGTTCTACTTCATCCCCCACTTCAAAACATTGCCCACATATGGCCGGACCTATCCATGCAAACAGTGACTTTGATTTCATTTGTTTAAGTGTATTTTCAATAATACCATTTAATAATCCACGCCAGCCGGCATGAATGGCTGCAATTTCCTGTCCTTGCTGATCACAGAGCAGAATAGGGAGGCAATCGGCAGTCATGATAATCAAAGGTTGTTCAGGTGTGCGGGTAATGGCAGCATCTGCATCGCGAAAATCATCTTCTTCAATCGTTATACATCGGGTGCTGTGTGTTTGATTCAGCCAGTGTGGTTCGTTGATTAAATTTAAATTTTGACGCAAGTTTTTTCTACGTGTTAAGACCTGAATTTCGTCATCTCCAACATGTAAAGCCAAATTACCTTGCTCACATGTGGTTGTTAAAGCATGAACATTGGGGGGGGCTGGCCAGTTGGCTATCAAGTTAATCATGAGGCTCGTCCATAAGATCTAGAAAGTGCTGAAAATCTGCCGGAATAGTTGCTGTAAATGTTAAGCGCTCATTGGTTTTGGGATGATAAAATGAAAGTGTTCTTGCGTGAAGTGCTTGACGTTTAAATTGAGCGAGTTGCTCTCTGAGACAGTCACTTAAGCCTTTAGGTTGGCGACCTTTATCACCGTAGAGTGGATCTCCAATGATCGGGTGGCGAATATGAGCCATATGAACGCGTATTTGATGCGTACGTCCAGTCATGAGTTTAACATCCAGCAATGTAGCCCACTGATACTGCTTTCGAATGGTAAACATAGTGATTGCATCTTTGCCATGCGTGCATACGGCCATTTTAACGCGGTTACGTGGGTCACGTCCAAAACCTGTTTCGATGGTTGAGCCTGCAATCAGATGTCCATGCACTAAGGCAACATAGTGACGCTCAATGTCCCGTTCTTGCATTTGACGGATGAGCGCTGTATGCGCTGCAGCAGTTTTTGCAATGATGAGAATGCCCGTTGTTTCTTTATCAAGGCGATGAATAATCCCTGCGCGAGGCAATTCTTGTAAAGACGGGTCATGATAGAGCAATGCGTTGACAAGCGTATGCGTCGGATTGCCTGCGCCTGGATGAACAATAAGTCCAGCAGGTTTATTGATAAGCATACAAGATTCATCTTCGTATATGATGTCAAGAGGAATATTTTCCGGCGCTGAAATTTTAACTTGCTTGTTTGCAAATGACAGGGTGGTTAGCAACGCTATAGATTCACCGCCGTGCACTGGGTCTTTGGGTTTATATTGAGCCCCATCAATCATGATTTGACCATTCTTAAGCGCATGGGTTAACTGCGCCCTCGAATACTCCGGAAGCAGTTGTGCAAGAACACGGTCTATGCGCTGGCCATGGTATTCACGAGGGATAATCTTTGGAAGCTCAATGTTTTCATGCATATGCATTATCACTGATAAGTCTACCACGTAGAGAGTTAGGAAGTGCGTCTGTGATATGTAAGTTTACAAACTGACCCTTGAGCGCCGAAGGACCCTCAAAATTTACAACTCGGTTACATTCCGTACGTGCGGCAAGTTCAAGTTGGTCTCGCTTCGATGGACCCGTAACCAGTACGCGTTGCGTGGTGCCAATCAAAGACTGGCTAATCATTCCAGCTTGTAATAGCAGACGATCTTGTAAAATTTTAAGGCGTAGTTTTTTTACTTCCATGGGTGTTTCATCAGGCAGGTTTGCTGCAGGCGTGCCAGGTCTTGGGCTATATATAAAGCTAAATGACGTATCAAAATTCATTTCATGGACTAAATTCATCGTGTCTTCGAAGTCTTTGTCCGTTTCACCCGGAAAGCCAACAATAATATCCGTTGATAATCGAATGTCAGGACGAACTTTTCTTAGCTTTCTTATTTTTGATTTGAATTCGAGCGCAGTATATCCACGCTTCATCATTGCCAAAATTCTATCTGAGCCACTTTGAACCGGTAAATGGAGGTGGTTTGCAAGCGTTGGCACCTCTTTAAATGCATTGATCAAGTTATCAGAAAAGGCAAGGGGATGTGATGTTGTAAACCGAATACGACCAATCCCATCAATGGCTGATAAATAATGAATAAGCAGTGCTAAATCTGCAATTTCTCCGTCTTCCATGGGGCCGCGATAGTCATTAACATTCTGACCCAGCAAATTGATTTCGCGCACACCCTGTGTCGAGAGTTGGTAACATTCTGCTAAAACATCGTCAAAAGGCCGGCTTATTTCTTCGCCTCGTGTATATGGAACCACACAATAACTACAGTATTTGCTGCAACCTTCCATGATGGAAACAAAAGCAACAGGTCCTTCTGCGCGAGGAGCAGGCAAATGGTCAAACTTTTCAATTTCAGGAAAACTGATGTCTACCACAGGTTTTTTTGAGTTAAGTCTTTCTTCCAGCATAGCGGGCAAGCGATGTAATGTTTGCGGACCAAACACTAAATCGACAAAGGGAGCTCGTTTAATAATGCTTGAACCTTCTTGGCTCGCGACACATCCTCCAACACCAATCACAACATGCGGATTATTTTTTTTATAATCACGCCATTGTCCCAACTGAGAAAACACTTTTTCCTGTGCTTTTTCACGAATGGAACAGGTATTAAGAAGAATAAGGTCAGCATCTTCAACTTGCGTGGTTTGTTCAAACCCATGAGATTTAAGTAATACATCTGCCATTTTAGAAGAGTCATATTCATTCATCTGGCAACCATTGGTTTTAATATATAATTTTTTAACCATTGTTAATTTTCCGTTTAATTCGTGACATTAGTGCAGTACGTTTCACGTACGCGAGGAAGAAGGATTAGCGAAATCACCATAGCCATTGGCAGCAATGATAATGCAATGGTATACGATGATAAAGAATACACACGGATCGTGCCACTCATTTCTCCTTGCCAGAAGAAGTCAAGGAGATAACCGATGATCGGTTGAACAAGGGCCACACCAATCATGTTCATCATATTCATAAAGCTCATGCCAGTAGCGACATACCGCTTACTGCAAAGCTCTTTGGCCACTGAAAATGCTGGTAAAAACCCAGCTGAAAATAATCCGAACGCAAGTAGCGATAATTGAATAAGCCAGCCATTTTGCACCGGTGCATAAATAAAAAAAGAACAGGTAAATAAAGCACCAAATGATGAGATATATAAAGGTGGTTTGCGCTTGCCAATTCGATTTGAATAAATACCCCAGAGTGGGCCCGCGATTGCCCAACCTACAAAAATAAGCGAAATATAGTTAGCAGCAGTTGCTTTTGATAGGTGTAATTTGATCATTAAAAATGGCACTCCCCAAAGACCGGCAAATACAGGGGTTGCCATATACATGAGTCCACCATATACAGCGATCAACCATAATTGTTTGTTTTTCATAAGACCCAGCAAGCTTTTTAGTAATGATTCTTCTTCTTGCGTGGGGGGCTGCTTAGGTTGATTTGATTTTTGTGTGGGTGAGTCTTTTGCTATCATGAATATAAACAATGCTAAAACAAGACCAATCAAACCCATGATGATCATGCTGTGTCGCCATCCTGCATACTCTATAAGGATAGCCAGTGGCGCTTGACCACCCATGGCGCCGAGCATACCAATGGTTACCATTAATCCAGTTAGAAAGGCAAAGCGCTCTGGCTTGAACCAGTTTACGGCAAGTTTCATGGTGCCAACCACAGCAAATGCTGATCCAAATCCAATCATGAGGCGAGCTATGCAGGCCATGACAAGATGATCGGTGAGTCCAAATGCGATAGTGCTGATGGCGCAAATGGTCGTAGCAAGGGTAAGGAGTCGACGAGGACCAAAATAATCCATGAGTAGACCACCAGGTAACTGCATAGCAGCGTATGAATAGAAGTATATGCCTGTCAAAATACCAAGTGTGTGACCCGTAATTGCGAAATCACGCATGAGCTCTGCGCTCATGACACTTGGCGAAACTTGCAGTAGAAATTCATAAAAATAAAATATACATCCAAGCCCCCACACAAGCCAAGGTTTAAAAGCGTTTATTGCGTTTTGTTTATTCGGGGATAATATTGTATCACTCATGTATACTCCTTACATATTGTTGCATTGGTCAAACGAAAAACAACAGCGGGATTTTTACTGTTTAGCGTCCATAAAAGAAAAATTTTATCAGCTTGATTAGTAATTGTCTATTGGAAAATACTAATGTTTGCTGTATCTCATCAGTTGTGGTATAACATACGCGATTTTAACGACACACACAGCTCGTCACATACAGCGGGGTCCCTTGAGGGTGTTGTATGGGAGTTGTGGAGGCATAACCCTTGGAGAAAACAATGAAAGTTAGTATGAGAGAATTACTTGAAGCAGGCGCACATTTTGGCCACAGAACGCGATTTTGGAACCCAAAAATGGAACAATATATTTTTGGTGCGCGAAACAAAATTCACATTATCAATCTTGAAAAAACATTGCCCCTTTTAAATGACTCATTAAACTATATTGGTCGGTTAGCATCTAATAAGGCAAAAATTTTGTTTGTTGGTACTAAGCGTGCAGCACAAGAAACCATTCGTGAGCAAGCAACGCGTTGTGGAATGCCTTATGTTGATCACCGTTGGTTGGGTGGAATGTTAACCAATTATAAAACGGTTCGTCAGTCAATTTTTCGGTTAAAAGAATTACAAAAGTTACGTGAAGATGGTTCTTTAAATGCAATGATTAAAAAAGAAGCCTTGATGTTAACGCGTGAACTAGAAAAATTAGAACGTAGCCTTGGTGGAATTCAAGACATGGGCGGGTTGCCTGATGCATTGTTCGTTGTTGATGTTGGGTTTGAACATATTGCAGTTGAAGAAGCAAGACGGTTAAAAATTCCAGTGATCGGCATTGTGGATACAAACAATGATCCAGATCCAATTGACTATATTATTCCGGGCAATGATGATTCTATGCGAGCCATTGAAATTTATGTTCGTGCTGTAGCTGATTCCATACTTGATGCTCAACAAGCCAATACCGTTGGCGGTGTTGCAGATAAAGCAGCATTTGTTGAAGTAACAGCGAACGAAAAAAGGACGGAGAATTAATTATGTCTATTAGTGCATCTTTGGTTATGGCCTTACGCCAGCGTTCAGGCGCTGGCATGATGGAATGCAAAAAATTCTTGATCGCTGCGAATGGTGATATTGAGCTTGCTATGCTTGAAATGCGTAAAGCAGGACAAGCAAAAGCTGATAAAAAAGCAGATCGTATTGCTGCTGAAGGCGCTATTGTTATTGCAAAAACAGACGACGCACAGTGTGCAGTTATGGTTGAAATTAATAGCGAAACTGACTTTGTTGCTCGAGATGAAAACTTCACTGCATTTGCTAATCAAGTTGCTAAAACAGCCTTGAGTTCGCGCGTGACAGACATTGATACACTGTCTAAAAAAGTAATAGACGGCAGTGATTTTACCGTTGAAGAAGCAAGACAGGCGCTTGTTACTAAAATAGGTGAAAATATTAAGTTACGCCGTATTACCCTGGTTGAATCAGCAGGTGCTGTTGGTGCTTACTTGCACGGGTCAAGGATTGGTGTTTTGGTTTCAGTCAATACAGCAGATGAAGCTTTGGCTAAGGATATTGCGATGCATGTTGCAGCAAGTCGTCCCTTGGTCATTAGCTCGGACGAAGTATCGAAGGAAGCCATTGAAACTGAACGTGAAGTTTTTCAAGCACAAGCACGCGACAGCGGTAAGCCACAGGCTATTGTTGATAAAATGATAGAGGGACGGTTAACCAAGTTTGTTGATGAAGTAAGCTTAACAGGCCAACCTTTTGTAAAAGATCCTAATAAAAAAGTTGGGCAACTTTTGAAAGAAAAGGGAGCTCAGGTTTTATCCTTCATTCGTTTAGAAGTTGGTGAAGGCATTGAAAAGAAAGAAGATAACTTTGTTGAAGAAGTGATGGCACAGGTTCGCGAGTCATGACAGAGCCCCTCCTCTCTAAATTGAAATATAAACGCATACTTCTGAAATGTAGTGGCGAGTATCTTATGGGTTCTTTGAAATTTGGAATTGACCCTGCTGTTTTGAATAAAATAGCGTCTGATATTTCGAGACTTATTCAGATGGGCGTTGAAGTCGGTTTGGTGATTGGAGGGGGCAACTTATTTAGAGGTAAGGCGTTGTCAGCTGTTGGCTTGGGTCGTGTTACAGGCGACCAAATGGGTATGTTAGCCACGGTGATGAACGCCCTTGCCATGCGAGATGCACTAGAGCGAACTGGATTGGCTGCGCGGATCATGTCTGCAATACCCATGCCAGGGGTTGTCGACCCATATCATTCAAGAAAAGCGATTAAGCATTTACGCGATAAAGAAGTTGTTCTTTTTGCTGCGGGAACAGGAAACCCCTTTTTTACAACCGATTCAGCTGCTTGTTTGCGAGCAATAGAAATAGAAGCTGATATTGTTTTAAAAGCAACAAAAGTTGATGGGATTTATTCTGATGACCCGGTAAAAAATAATCAAGCTGTTAAGTATGATTTTCTAACCTATCACGAGGTACTCACAAAGGGTTTGCAAGTGATGGATTTAACTGCAATTTGTTTATGTCAAGAGTATGGGATGCCCTTGCAAGTCTTTAATATGAGCGAATCTGACGCTTTGGAGCGCATTGTTAAGGGTGAACATATTGGTACAATCGTAGGAGAACACCATGATTAATGATATCAAAAATGATGTTGAAAAACGGATGCAAAAGACAGTCGACTCACTCCAGCACGAACTGGTTAAAATCAGGACTGGTCGCGCGCATGTTAGTTTTTTAGATCATGTTCAAGTTGATTATTACGGCTCAATAACCCCCATTAATCAAGTTGCTAACGTCTCAAGCAGTGATGCGAGAACATTAATTGTTACCCCCTGGGAAAAAGCCATGGTTCCGGCCATTGAAAAAGCGATTTTAAATTCTGGTTTAGGGCTAAATCCCTCTAGTTCGGGTCAGGGTATACGTGTTCCTATGCCGCCACTAAGTGAAGAGCGACGTAAAGAAATGATTAAAGTCGTGCGTGGAGAGGCTGAGCAAGGCCGGGTATCTATACGTAATATTCGACGTGATGCAAATCACCAGTTCAAAGAACTCGTCAAAGAGAAATTGATTTCTGAGGATGATGAGCGTCGAGCAAGTGAAAACATTCAAAAATTAACAGATAAATATATTATGGAAATTGAAGTTGTTCTTACCGAAAAAGAAAAAGACTTAATGGAAATTTGATAATCTTTAACACACCTATACTGCTGGACCGATTATTTGAGCACCAATGAAATCTCTTAATCTGAGCTCAAATCGTCGGTTCTTCAGTGTAAGCTCTGACCAGAATTAACAATAGACGCTACACAATTAAAGAAATATTTGGTAGAATTGCACCCCTGGTTTAGCTCGCCTCGGTTAAAAGGAGTAAAAGTGTCCAACTTGAGCACAGCTACTGATTTTAAAAAAAATACTTCCGCTCGGGCTTTTAGGGCATGGTTGGTTTGTCTTTCTGCAGGACTTTTTTTCCTGTACGAATTTTTTCAGTTGAATTTATTTGATGTGATTAATGTTGCACTGCGGAATGAATTCAAACTTGATGCAGCAGAATTAAGCTGGTTATCTAGCTCATACTTATGGGCAAATGTTCTTTTTCTACTTCCTGCAGGTTTTATTTTAGATAGATTTTCTGTGCGTCATGTCATTTTAACTGCAATGTTCGCTTGTTTGGTTGGAACGCTTGGCTTTGCTCTTTCTACAGCATATGCTGCTGCTTTCTTTTTTCATGCGATCGTAGGTATTGGGAATGCGTTTTGTTTTTTATCTTGTGTCGTTTTAGTTTCCAGATGGTTTGAGCCGCGTAAGCAAGCGTTTGTGATTGGCATCATTGTAACCATGGCTTTTATTGGTGGCATGATGGCACATACGCCCCTGGCTTATTTAAATAGTGTTTATGGTTGGCGACACGCGCTGTTAGCGGATGTAGCCTTGGGCGTTTTTATTTTTGTTTGGCTTTTTCTTGTTATAAAAGACAAACCCTCTCTTTCAAAACTTGATGATACAAGTAAAGAAACACCTCATTTTTTAACTGTATTGTTTAATCGTCAAAATTGGTTAGCTGGTATCTTCACGGCGTGTCTAAATTTACCCATTATGATTTTATGTGCACTTTGGGGCGCACATTATTTAGGTGTTGTTCATCATCTTTCTTCACTGGATGCTAGTAATATTGTGAGTATGATACTCTTGGGTAGCATCTTTGGTTGTCCGTTAGCTGGTTATGTTTCAGATTTAATAGGGCGTAGAAAGCCATTAATGCTGCTAGGCGCACTTGCGACCGCTCTTATACTTCTACCGCTCTTACTGAGTACGGGTTTCTCCCGTATTAGCTTAGCCTTTTTGTTTTTCTTTCTAGGGTTTTTTAGCGGTGTACAGGTGATTGGTTACCCTTTAATTGCTGAGAGCAATAGTAAAAGAAACACTGGTGTGGCTACAAGCATTGCTTCTATTATTATTATGGGTGGGGCAGGGGTTGGTCAGATAGTTTTTGGGTTATTAATGCGCTATCATGCCGGCATTCAAAACGCTCAGTACAATGCAACTGACTTTCAGTTTGCACTTTGGTTATTTCCACTGGCAGCATTTTTAGCATTTTTAGCTGCTTTGTGGACTCGTGAAACTTATTGTAAGGAGGAAGGAATTTATGGAACTGAGTGAAGCATCTTGTAAAATGGAAAAATTCAAACTATCCATGCAACCTTGGATTATCTGTTTTGCGGCCTCATTATTTTTCTTTTATGAATTTATTCAAGGGAATATGTTTGCCTCCATTGCCGATTATATTATGCGAGATTTTCATATTCACGCAGATAAACTGATTGTTTTATCCAGCACCTATTATTTAGCCAATGTTATTTTTCTATTTGCAGCAGGCGTTATGCTTGATCGTTTTTCTGCTAAAAAAGTACTTGTTTTAGCTATGTTCTTCTGTGTTTTGTCAACATTCATTCTTGCTTGCACTCATTCCTATTACGTTGCATTGGTTTGTCGCTTTATTATTGGTGTGGGTAGTGCCTTTTGTTTTCTTGGCCCTATTCGTATTGCATCGCGTTGGTTTTTACCAAGACAAATGGCGTTGGTTACAGGCGCAATTGTGACCATGGCAATGTCTGGTGGGTTACTTGCGCAGTATCCCCTCATGGCGCTCGTGCTTGATGTGGGCTGGCGTGAGGCACTTCTGGATGTCAGTTGGCTTGGCGTACTTTTGCTTGTCTTGATGATTGCCTGGATTCATGATGAACCTGAACACGCACCTAAAAAAACAACAGCAACTAAAAAAGTGAGTATTTTCATTACTGCTAAACAAGCATATTTTAACTCGCAAACCTTTATTGCTGGAATGTATGCAAGCCTTATGAATATGGCTGTTGCAGTATTAGGGGCAGTTATGGGACAACTCTACCTTGTACAACGATTGGGAGTATCACAATCTGAAGCTGCCGTTGTTAATGGGATGTTGTTTTTAGGTGCTATGGTTGGTGGGCCGCTGGTTGGTTGGATATCTGATCGGATTGGTCTACGTGTGCTTCCCATGAGAGTTGGCGCTTTATTATCGCTGGTTGTGGTCCTTGTTATTTTATATGTACCTGTTTCATTGGGTATGATGGCTTTTTTATTTTTTATGCTTGGGCTAACGACAACAACTCAAGTTATCAGCTACCCGCTTGTGGCAGAAAGTAGCTCACCTACGATCATTGCACTTGCTGTAAGTTTTGTTTCTGTCTTATTGCAAGGTGGATATATTGTGTATCAAAATTTATTTAGTTCAATTTTGTTACGACAAGGAGGAATGCAAATTGTAGCGGGTGTTCCTGTTTATTCTTTAGATGCTTACCAAGTAGCAACACTTATTTTACCCATAAGCTTTTTCATTGCTTTTATAGGAACTTTTCGATTAAAGGAAACTGCGTGTCGACAACAACATCTGTAAAAAATATTCCTCAATCCCGTGTTTGTATATTGTTGATGGATTCCTTAGGTATTGGCGAAAGTAACGACGCAGCTCAATATGGTGATACGGGCGCTAATACTTTGGGACACATTGTAAATGCTTGTCGTACTGGCAAGGCGGATCAATCTGGTCTTCGAAAAGGCCCATTGAAAATTCCGCATTTACATCGACTCGGATTAATTCACGCGGCCGTTCAAAGCGGTGGGAATACGTTATATCAAGACGAAGATCTTTCAATTGATCCTGCAGGTTACTATGGTTATGCCGTAGAAAAGAGTTTAGGTAAGGATACCCCAAGTGGGCATTGGGAGCTGATGGGTGTTCCTGTAATGTATGATTGGGGCTATTTTAAAGATGGCATACCTTGTTTCCCTGATAAATTAATTAAAAATTTTATAGCGCGCACTGGCGTGCCTGGCGTTCTGGGACAAAAGCACGCATCAGGAACCATGATTATTGAAGAGTTGGGTATGGAGCATCAAAAAACTGGGATGCCTATTGTTTACACATCTGGTGATAGTGTCTTTCAAATTGCAGCCCATGAAGATTCTTTCGGACTTGACCGGTTGTATGATATTTGCAACATTGCACGTGAATTAGTGGATGAATATCATGTAGGTCGAGTGATTGCTAGGCCATTTGTTGGAGAACCTGGTGCTTACAAGAGGACGGGAAATCGTCGTGATTATTCAACAAAACCACCAGAATATACGATGTTGGATTATTTAAAAAATGCTGGTCGCGATGTAATCGCCATAGGTAAAGTTGCAGATATTTTTGCGCACCAAGGGATAACTCAGAACATTAAGGCCGATGGCAATATGGCTATTTTTGATAAAACATTACAAGCCTTTGAGTCACTTCCTGCTGGCGGGCTTGTATTTGCAAATTTTGTTGATTTTGATTCTTCATATGGTCATCGTAGAGATGTACCCGGATACGCACATGCCTTGGAAATGTTTGATGCAAGAATACCTGAACTAGAAGCAATTTTGCATGAGGGTGATATTGTGGTCATTGCAGCGGATCATGGCTGTGATCCGACCAGATCTGGCTCAGATCATACACGAGAACATATTCCGGTTTTAGTTTTTGGTCCGGGGCTTAAAAGTTTTAATATTGGTCGACGTGAAACTTTTGCTGATGTAGGTCAAACATTGGCTAAATATTTTGGTTTAAAATCTTTAGCCCATGGCGTTTCATTCTTGAGTGAGCACTGATCCTTTTATGTATTCAACTGAGTTTTTAACCTATTGTAAAACAATTCCTGGTACGATTACTTCACTGCGTAAGGCGGTTCTATTTTCACTTTGGCAAGCGGATAAACCACTAAAAGCCTATGATATTCTCAGTGAACTGGTGAGCATTAAACCAGGATATACAGCGGTTACTATTTATCGGGTATTGAGCTTTTATATTTCTCTCGGAATTGTTCATAAAATTGAATCAATTCAAGCTTACACCTTGTGTACTGAGCCACACAAAAATCTTCCATCTGAAGTACTTATGGTGTGTAATAGCTGTCATCAAGTAAAAGAAGTGTATGATGATGTTATGTTACAATTACTCATAGAAATGACGATTAAATTGAATTTCCAACTAAGTCAAGAGACCATTGAATTACGCGGGTTATGCTTAATGTGTCTTCATTAATTAACGTATAGAGGAACTACTTTGGAACAATTTCGTGGTACGACAATACTTTCCGTAAGAAAAGGTAAACATGTTGTTATTGGCGGTGATGGCCAGGTAACTCAAGGTAATACCGTGATGAAAGGTAATGCACGTAAAGTGCGACGTCTTTATAAAGATCAAGTGATTGCTGGCTTTGCTGGTGGAACCGCCGATGCGTTCACCTTGTTTGAACGTTTTGAGGTCAAGTTAGAAATGCATCAAGGCCATCTGGTGCGTTCAGCAGTTGAGCTTGCAAAAGATTGGCGTACAGATAAAATGCTGCGCCGTCTTGAAGCACTGCTCCTGGTTGCAGATAGTAAATCCTCGCTTATTATTACTGGGAATGGCGATGTCATTGAACCTGAAAATGGTCTTATGGCTATTGGATCAGGCGGGCCATTTGCACAAGCCGCTGCAAGAGCACTTCTTGAAAACACCAAGCTTTCGGCATTGGACATTGTGAAGAAGGGACTCAACATTGCAGGTGAAATGTGTATATATACAAATCATCATTTAACGATAGAAGAATTGGAAACCAATTGTGAATAATACAATGACCCCTCGTGAAATAGTAGAAGAACTTGATCGATATATTATCGGACAAGATGCGGCAAAACGGGCAGTAGCGATTGCATTGAGAAATCGATGGCGGCGTATGCAAATAGAAGACAGTGGTTTGCGTAATGAAATCATGCCAAAAAATATTCTCATGATTGGCCCTACTGGGGTAGGTAAAACTGAGATTGCTCGTCGATTAGCACGTCTTGCCAATGCACCTTTTATTAAAGTCGAAGCCACTAAATTTACTGAAATTGGTTATGTTGGACGCGATGTTGACTCTATTATTCGTGATCTTGCTGATATTGCAATCAAGCAAGCGCGTGAACAAGCTGTGAAGAAAGTTCAACAAAAGGCAGAAGATGCTGCTGAGGAACGTATATTAGATGCGCTTCTTCCTCCCGCGTCTACGCACCAAGCCAGTGATAAAGATTCGTCATCGGCGCGACAAGTATTTCGTAAGCAACTACGCGAAGGAACCTTAAACGAGAATGAAATTGAAATAGATGTTGCGGCTGCAAGTCCATTTGGCGTAGAAATTATGGCTCCAATGGGTATGCCTGGAATGGAAGATATGACCAGTCAATTGCAGTCAATGTTTCAACAAATTGGTTCAGGTAAAACCAAAACTCGCAAATTGACCATAGAAAAGGCAATGGCCATTCTGCAAGAAGAAGAGGCTGCTAAATTAATTAATGAAGACGATATTAAAATTCGAGCGATAGAATCAGTTGAGCAAAATGGAATTGTTTTTATTGATGAAATTGATAAAGTTGCTAAACGGTCTGAGCAGGGAGGCGATGTTTCTCGTGAAGGCGTTCAACGTGATTTGTTACCTTTGGTTGAAGGTTCAACTGTATCTACAAAATATGGCATGATTAAAACCGATCATATTTTATTTATAGCATCTGGTGCTTTTCATGCAGCAAAGCCCTCTGATTTAATAGCCGAGCTACAAGGCCGACTGCCCATTCGAGTTGAGTTATCAGCATTAACCGTAGGAGATTTTGTTCGTATCTTGACTGAGCCAAACGCGTCATTAACCGAGCAATATGTTGCGTTGTTGGCAACAGAGAATGTACAACTAAGTTTTGATGAATCAGGCGTTCGACGTATTGCAGAGGTTGCATGGCAAGTGAATGAGCGCACTGAAAATATCGGTGCTCGTCGTCTGTATACGGTCATGGAGCGTCTGCTTGAGGTGATTTCATTCGATGCAACCGACAAGAGTGGGGAACAGGTTCATATTGATGAACTATATGTTCAAACTCATTTAGGTCGGCTCGTTGAAGATGACGATTTAACGCGTTATATTTTGTAGTAAAGGAGTGGTCAAAATTTTTGCGTTGTTTTGTTTTATTGTAACTCCCCACGTCTTTCCGAGCACCGCGAGGAATCTTCTACAATGAGGCCCTATGAATCATTCTGAGTTCCCTCGCGTAGCGAAGGATGACGAATGGGGTGGGGTGTTACGTTCTATTTTTTTTGATAAAATATTGAATAATTTATTTGGAGTTTTTTCATGAATAGCCCTTACGAACCTACTTTAGTGGTAGTGCCATCCTTGTCTGATAGTGACATTATAGTATCTGATACGAAGAGTGGTTATATTGACACAATGATTCAGGAGAGTATATCTGCCGATGTGTGGGCAAAAATTGAAACCACTGCCACTTCTAATGGCTATACTGTCAAAGACTGTGAGAACGCAATAGATCGAGTCATTCCGGACATCATGGGTGTGGTGAATTCGTTTTGGGATCATATTGAAAACTATGAACGACAAGGGTATAAGGTTGTTGCATATAAGCTCCAAATTCAGTTCAAAAGCGCCATAGCTCAGACTGAAATAAACTATGATATTCTTACCACCGCAACACACAGACAGATTCGCATCATCAATAAAATCATGACAGATATTGAACCGTTTTTAGAAGAAAAAACAAACAATTACACCATTGAAGAGATACCTTTGATCATCGACAATGTACGTACAGGAGAAATTTCAGAAGACTTTTCTGCTGGTTTGCTAGAAGAAGAACTAGAGAAAAATCCCAATTGGAAAGGCGAGAACCTTGCTGAAATGAGCACTTTTAAATCAACTTTGCATTTGTTTCAATTAAAAATTAAGCCTACGCTTTTCTTTGAATCTGTCCGGCCTGTTAAAATAGAAGATTCTAATGCTCTATTGTCTGGCAATGAAACGGATTTAACCATTTCACAGCCACATACTGCTATTCAACAAGCGACACCATCCTCTCGATGTAGCGTGTCTGGCGAGAGTGGTACCAACATGAGTTTTTTCAGAAGAGGTATTCATTTGAAATATAAAAGCAGTCAACCCAATCCTCCTGACATTCAATCAGGATTACTGGATTTATCCATTGATTGATTTTATGTCTCGTCTTGTCATTGCAGGCGGGAACTCGGATTTTTAATTTAAGGTTGAGAATGCCCTTAAATAAGAGTAATGTATATATTTGGGGTTGGCTAGTGCGCCATCAACATTTAATCTTGGGGTAAATTGACTTCAGTTTATGCCTCGCTTTCTCGATACTGAATTGCCAATTGACACCTTTTTGTTTTTGATTTGTTTTTTTAGCCCACGCCTGAGTTTCCTCTACTAAAAGTTCAATAG
>CANNJI010000051.1 GCA_947504875.1 Legionellaceae bacterium | reverse complement strand
TGGAACAAATATTGGCATTACTCGAAACCGAGCCACACATTAGCACCCTCATCCCCAGCCCTTCTCCCAAAACGGGAGAAGGGAGCAGTTCAGTGCAAGATTTTAACATCTGTGTCCAAGTAAACATCATTTTTGATGGGACAGCCCTGAGCCTGATTCAATGAAACTTGACAACCCTTGGCAGTCCTGTTTCAATCTAACTTACACTAAACCGTTTGAAGTATTCTGAATAATGAAGAATAATCCCGTGTTGCTTTTAATGGTCCTGACCTCACTTCTTACAGCTTGCGCTTCTGGAAATATCATTTACAAAAAACCACCCTACAATGAACCAAGTGATGATGCGTCAATCAAACTTGCTGAAGCCGCAAACTCAGTCAGTGATTCAATGTATAAAATGACGCGCATCGAAAAAGTGGTCACCCCTGAAAATGCAAACAATGCACAACGTATTCCTAATGCAGTCAATCTCCAGGCGCATGCCTCCGTTGATTGGTCCGGCCCAATTGGTGAATTAACCGAGCGCATCGCTAAAGCAGCGCATTATCGTTTAACTGTATTAGGTCAACCGCCCTCCGTGCCTGTCTTAATTAGCCTAGATGTTAACGACCACAGTTTAACTGAAATTCTTCGCGACATTGACTATCAAGCGGGGAAAAAAGCTTTCATTCATGTTTATCCTAATCAACAGGTCATTGAATTACGCTATGCAAAAATTTACTCGTAACTTATCTATTATAGTACTCATAGCCCTTGTTGGCTGTGCAGCAAACACGAGTCGACAAATTGGCGATACAGAAACACTCGCCGGATTAAAAGCCATGGCTTATACAAAAAGATCAGGCGTCCGAGCTACGGCCATGACAACAAGCAAAATTAGAGAAACAGCACTTCGTGAAACAGCGTTAAGCCTTGGGGCTCAAGCAGCACTGGCTTGGCGTGCTAAGTATATTGACGATAATTTAGTTAAACAAACAAGACATCTCGATACCATCTACGATTTTAACGCAATCACCTTAGAACATAATGTTTTACCTCCTGTTCTGCTTGAGGGTCGACATACATTGAATCTTGCAGATGCACAAACAATTCGCATTTCGGATCGAACCTACAAAGTATACAAACAGGCGCGTTTTATAACAACAACACCAAACTGGCGCCAATACCTCTGGATGGATTATCAAAGACCTGAATACCCCCATGTTTCTCTCTTACCAGCCACTCGTGATGAGCGAGAAATATGGTGTTATTATGTAGAAAAAGGTTGGCAAAAAGGAACAGAGCAAGCCAACACCATTTTCGAAGACAACATTGCACGCATCAAAGAAGACTTTAAGGGAATGATCTTATATCGAAAACTACTGGCGATGAATATGGTCTCCCCTCCTTATGTATCAAACACCGATTTAGGTGTAACAGGCGATGGCGAAGAAATTCACATTGATGACCGCGTACTTCGAATCACAGCATTACCTGCGCTGAATGTTAATAGCGACGAGTGGCGTGCTGCTGTTGCGCATGATGAAACATCTTTAGCAGAACTAAACTTATTAGAAAAACGAATTTATGAATCAAAAGTCGCCCTATCCAACAAAGGATGGCAACCCGTGATAAGTCCGGTGAACTGATATGACCAACGAAAATATTCATCTTAATATCATGCCGGATGAGCCCACACGGTTCACTCCCATATTTATGGACCGAATGCTCGAGTTTGCGCAATATCTCAATGCATCGGACATCACCATACAGACAGGAGAGCCGATTTATGCTGAAGCCTATGGTGTGCTATCTAAAATGACAAACCGACGCTTATCCAACACGGAGCTCGGTGACCTCATCAATGCCATTTATGGGCCTAATGCCACCACTCAACTGCTCTCAGGTAAAGACATCGACACTCATTATGAGTTTAGGCCAAACCGTGGTGTCCGTTACCGATATCGGGTCAATGCAACCGCATGTTTAGTTGAGGGGCACGATGCCATTCAAATTACTTTAAGAACCATTCCAACAACGCCACCAACCCTTGAAAGCATGAATTTGCCAGAGAATATTCTTAAAGCAATTGCCCCACAAGAAGGCATTGTATTTATTACGGGCGCAACAGGATCAGGTAAATCGACACTTCTGGCCTCTATTATCCGCGACTTGATTGAAAAAGAAGACTCTAATCGAAAAGTACTGACGTATGAGGCCCCCATTGAATTTGTATATGATGAAATCTCAACCATTTCATCCGTGGTGAGTCAATCAGAAATCCCGAGACATTTACCTTCGTTCGCAGAAGGCGTTCGCAATGCTCTCCGACGTAAGCCCCGACTTATCATGGTAGGAGAGTGTCGTGATCCTGAAACCATCAGTGCCGCACTTGAAGCAGCACTCACAGGACATCCTGTGTATACAACCTTACATACATCAGGTGTAGCGGAGACTATGAGGCGGCTCGTAACCTCTTTTGCTGGAGAAGAGCGGCTAGGAAGAACCATCGATATTTTAGAAACAATTCGTCTGTGTATTTGGCAAAAACTCGTTCCAACCGTCGATGGCAAACGCGTTGCATTACGCGAATATTTAATTTTTGATGAAGAAGCTCGCGATATATTACTCGAAAGTGACCCTAACGACATTACCAGCGTCACACGTAAACTCGTTAAACAACGAGGTCAACTCATGACGCTGGATGCAAAAATTAAATTTGAGGAAGGCATCATCAGCGAGCGCGTCTATAAACTATTACTCTCTGGAACAAAAGATCAGATAGAATAACCTTTTTTTTAAGTAGGTGTAGCACCGCCGGCACCTCCACCACCGCCTGATGCAGCTTTACCAGCCATTTCTGCACCCGTCTTAATTGCTTTAGCAGTCGCGCCCCCAGCTTTTCTGGCGGATTGTATACCCCCACTTTGAACACCTTCACCTGCTTTTTCAAGCTTTCCTTTGGCTTGTTCAGCCCATTGTGCTGTTTCCTTTCCTTTATTTGAGGCATGGCCACCAATGTAGGTCAATACTTCATCTGGGGTCGATGCGATTAATGAAAATGCTTTTTCTGTCAGTGTCATATAAAGCGTGGTATAAGTAACAGCCCCAAAAAAATACCCGAAAACTGCCGACCAATTTCCATATTCTGAGTCCTTGCCCCAAAAACTACTCGAGCTAAGATAATCCAATACATGCTGATACCCTGCATTAATAAGCCAAACACCAACGTAGGTCAAAGAAATGGCCATGATATAACCTATAATCATCAGCGCTGGTCTTAAAAATACATTTAACAAGATCATAAACCCTTGCTCTCCCTTACCCAGGGCATCATGTCCTTCTGGGTGAGCAATACCTAAGGCCACGACAGGCGCTGCTACCATGGCTTCTATCACAGCCATAAACCATCCAACAGCCCCAAGCGTAAACATCATGTAGGGTAAAAAGGGAATAATATACGTTGTTGAAAATCCTATCCCAATCATCACCGTGAGCCATGAAGCATAAATGGGCATACACACGGTCATCAAAGCCCAGAATGCTGGGAAAATAGATGCAGGCACAGAAATAAATGCAAGCCCAAAGAAAAAATTCATAGAGAAGTCAATATACATCATCCCCATGGTTCCAAGTGCAACAATAGGATTAACCCCTTCTTGAGCAATAATCGTAACGCCTTGATCAAATATAACGCACATCGCGTTCAGCGGCAGATAAATAAGAAAATAAAACAACGCATTGGCCATCCCTTCCATGGCGTCAAAAAAGGCTTGAATAGGCCAAACAAAAAATAAATTATACAAAAGTTTCAACATATCTCCAGCACACCATTTCATACCACTCCAGCCCAACCCACTACATGTGCTTCCAATCGACTGTTCTTTGGGTCCATAATTCATTTCAAAATATTCCGGCGCAGGAAGCTTTTGCAGGGTTGGCCCAGAAAGCCCTGGCTGGTCAGGTAAATCCATCAAATAAGCATCATTAACATAGCCATATACTGTACAAGTTGACTGTGGTGCCATTTTTGTTGGATCTTCCACCTTTGGATTGGTGGTCGATAGATCCAATTGCGCCGTTGTATACGTTGGAGAACCATCGAATAACGTCGCCACTGCGGTCATATAGGAAGAGTCTTTATTAAACATTTCACATAACGAAACATGTTCATCATTTGTGTCGCAGGACCCGCCATTAAAAGGAGAGGTCAAGGCTTTGATATCAAATGCACTTTTTTCAAGTCCTGTATTTGTATCTGTGTCGCTTGTACTTGATGCAGCATTCCCATTTAATTGGATGAGATCATAAAAATAAGTGCCCGCTAAAATCCAACCTTGCTCATTTGCCGTTGTAATAAATGCACGCTCATCATCTGCTGCGCCACTAGTTTCTGCATCATTGAGTAAGTTCACTGTAGACGACATGACGCCATTATAATCAGCTATCCCATCTTGATATTCTGTTCCCGTTAAAATATAACGGCCGGTCGTTGTTATACCTTCATTTGCTCGCCAATAAGGGCAATCATCCCCGGTGGTCTGGCATGGACTATCTGTTTTATAAGGAACACCAAACTGGTATATAGCAAAACTTGCTGCATAGTCACTGGGCGAAGTATTGGTATCCGGCGTAATTTGGGGGTCGTTGTTTACCATGGTACGTGTCGCGGTGGTGTACGTCGAATACATTTGCTGAACGGCCATGGCACGAGAGCTTGAAACAGACTCAATATCCTGCTCACTTAATGAGTCCATGCTCCCAAGGCTTGTTGTGTCGAGCGCATCCCAATTGATGCTTCCACAAAGACCTGTTAATTTATCATAAGGTGGGGATGCGTCTACTAGATAAGGCATAGGTAAAGTGTAACTGCTCGCGGGCGAGTTGAGATTGTAGTATGTCGTTGCATTCACGCTGTCTATAAAATTCGGAACGGGCGTGTCACAAAAAAGTTGCATGGTTGAACCTTCAGCAGGAGCCATACACGGCCCTGTGCCAGCGTCTTTGTTTGTCAAATAGGAGTCTCGCACTGCTTCAAGTTGTGTTTGTGTCGCAAGCATACAGACTTGTCCATACATAATGGTTGCAGCCCCACTCGCAATTTTTGAATAGTCTGATGTTAAAACTGCACTTGAATCCATGTTAGCAGAAATAATAACGCCGCCCTTATTTAAGTAATCTAACGCTTCTGCCCACACTTTATCAGCAAGTCCAACCCCTTGAACCACAGTCCACATGACAAACACTTGCATCATACAATAGCCAGAAGCTTTAGGGATCAGCAAGGATAATCCAATGGTTGAGCGCAAAGGGATCCAAATAGAAGAAAATTTTTGTCCAAGCATTTGTCCTTCATGCGCGGTCATCATGGTTGCAACCACGATGATATACATAATAACAATACCACCTAAAACCAAAATTCCTGAGTTAAATACATTAAAAATTGCACCCATGATTTGGCTACCCGTACCATGCAATACACCATCAACCACACCAAAGATATTTTCAAGAAAACTAACGGACAGATCGGTCGATGGGGGTGTTAACGTCATAGAGCTCGACGTAGAGCTCTCTGCTAAAATAAGCGTAGGGAAAAACAGTAAACAGAGTAGTAATAGCGGCTTATTTTTCATTACTTCCCCTTAGAAAACTCTGATTAAGCCACTCTTTAAAAGTACACCCTAGTTTTTTTTGCATGATTTGAAAATACCAAAAATGATAGCGAAAGGCCAACACGAAAGACAAGGACATCACCATCAATGACGTTATGGCGGCAAGCCATGTTCCCATAAATAGCAAATAAATTGTATAAATAAAAACACAAAACCCAAAAAAAGACATTAAAAGACAAAGGCGAAACAAACTGTTTTTTTGTTTTTGCAATAGTTCATCGGTCAGATTCAATCGAACGACTGCCTGTTGAAAGCTTTCTGGCACATTTGTCTCTTGCGGAGCAACCAGTGTTCTCAGCGCGTTCATCAAATACGCAAAAAAAATTTTGTTGCGATCATAGTCCAGTAATTGCCGAACTTTAAGGATCCTTGATACTGTCGCATAAATACGTGATGCAGGCTTATTTTTCATTATAGTTACACCCATACAATAGACATTTAGTAGGAATAAAGCATACACTATGATCATAGTTGAGAATTGTAAAAATTCAAGTTTATATAATTAATCAAGAGTAACCTATGCCTGATCTGAGTCATGAAGCATCCGCACGTTACTGGCACGAATACCTCGACCCGATGATTTATCGTGTAATCACCTTTATGGAGCGCGTCGAAAATTGGACGCATGACGGGGATCCTGTGCTCGAACGAGCAATACGTAAGCTCGGAGATGCCCTGGATGATGTTGCTTCAATTGACATCAACAAACTCGCAGAAGCTGATAAATTCATCCAAATTGCAGCCAATATTAAAACAGGGCGTGGACTTCGTTTATTACAAACACTCGATGTTGCCCAACCCGGAAGTGCTTCCAAGATATTAATGCATGCAGAAGAAATCAGCGCAAATGGTCATGATACAGCAAGTTTTTTTTTAAAACGAAACATTATTTTTGAACGACTTCGCCTATTGTCTCGCGTATTTTCAGAAGAACGACTTAACTTGATTACACATGCCCTAGAGAGAGATGAATGATGAAAAAAAACTACTTACTTCTTTTTTTTCTGTTAATGAATACCACTGCTTACTCGGCAGACGATATGACGGATGACTATATAAAAAACTTAGGCACTTATTTTGGTTTTGATGTTACAAAAGCAAAAGAAGATGATACGGGTAAAGCTGTAACCCCGAATGAAAGCCTTTTAGACATTGATGCAACCTTGCTTGCACAACAATATGCGTATACGACCCTGCTTGGTGCATTTCCTGTTAACGCCAATGCCCTTGATGACACCTTAAAACTTTTTGTCCCAGACGATAACAAAACCTATGCTGTTCTTAACAGTGCAGCAAATTACACATTTCAAAGCCAGGGCGATGGGCAAAGCCCATACAATACAACAGAAACAGGCACTTCAGGACTGGTTTCTGTATCAGAACTCATTGATCAAGAAACCTATCAAAATGATCCAACAAACCAGGCCGTTCTTGATATTTTAACAACACCCAATTATACATTTTGCATGAGCAGCGACGCATCAACCTATATCACCGATTGTAAAACACTGTATGACAAAAAAGTTGCAACCAATACCATTGGCACCCTACCTAAAACCTATGATTTTTTTACCTTTGACTACAACAAACCCATCGTAACTCAACTCAATAGCAATACACTCCTTGCTCCACTCATCTACACAACAACATCAGCAAGTTCGACCAACACCAGCGAGGGCTCAAGTGATTCAGGACAGTCATCCAGCAAAGATGACGGCCTTACAGCAATCAATCAAGCTCAAAATGCAGTTAATTTTATACGTTATGCAAGTAAACAAACCTCTCCTTCAGCAAGCGGCGCAACCTTAGCCAACTATGATAGTCTGTATCAACAATCAATCTATGATGGTACTGATACAGCTAAACTCAAAGATAAAATAAAAGCTCAAGAAGCAATCGCATCTTATCTCGCCGATCTACGAAGTTATGCTGCTGCAAGCTCAGTGCCGATTTCAAATCTATATTATTTATTGTCCAATAGGATGCCTCAGAAAAGTTCAGGTTCAGGTTCAAGCTCAAGCACTGAATCAAGCTCAACATCATCGTCTGATACGCCAACAAGCCAAGCACTAAGCCAATATGAAATGGCTACAAAACGTTTATACGACCCCTCAAAGGAAGCAGGATCTCAATGGGTTGATAAAATCAATACGGCATCAACAGCCACAGTACAAAAAGAAATGGTGATTTTACTCTCGGAACTGAATTATCAATTGTATTTAATGAATCAAAAACAAGACCGTCTTCTTTTAACGGAAACCATGTTGCTGATGCAATCCACACGTGGTCAATTACCCATTCTCGAACTTAAACAGGATGAAAGCGCATTATCCCAATAAAATATGATGCAATTTTGATTTAACTGCGTCGACAGAGATAAAGTCCATCACGTGCTCACCATGGACCTGCGTACCCCAACGGCATGTGTTGATTGTTTTTCCTAAGCAGTGTAATAACGCTTCTGGATATGCATTCACCGCATACTGTCGATACGTATAAGGACCTGAAATATCAACATTTGTCACCGCATGCAAAGCAATTACTGGTGTTCCTACCGCAACGGCCATATGTGCTGGCCCTGTATCAGGGCATAAAACTACCCGGGCTTGTTTCATCACGGCCATGAGTTCTTTGGGTTTTGTTTGACCGATTAAATTGGTTACCTCGGGCACTGCGGAAACGATAGCATCCCCCAACGCTTTATCCACAACCCCTGGCCCGCCTGTTAACACGACAGACAAACCTAAAGTGGTTTGTGCGAACTGAATGACTTCAATATAGCGAGATATGGCCCAAGTCCGTTCAGCCTTACTTGCAGCAGGGTTAACAATCAAAATGGGGCGGTTAATATGTAACAAATGAGCC
Source organism: Legionellaceae bacterium (assembly GCA_947504875.1). Lineage (GTDB taxonomy): Bacteria > Pseudomonadota > Gammaproteobacteria > Legionellales > Legionellaceae > CANNJI01. The sequence goes on along the minus strand of CANNJI010000051.1, from coordinate 9,017 downwards.
CTAGCCCAGGCGTGATCCGCATCTGAAATGGGTAAATTCCAACTTAATGATGTCTGCCTTACCCCCAATGCGGTTGCAAATTGTAAGAAATTCTCAATCATATGACAACGCACTGTCTTGATTGTTTCATGAATAAACAATCGATGCCCATCTTTGGCAAATGGCGGCGCATACCCTATTTTACGGGTTGCATGAATGAAAGGGTACAACAAATTGGATCGAAAACTTGGTTGCAATGCAAGTAACACATCAAATTTTTTGGTTCGAAATGATTGTCTAAATCCCCAATAATCAGCCAAGGATGCAGGCTTATCTATCACGATAAACGCTACACCATCCATCCCTTCAACTAAAAAATAAGCAGGTTTTGCAATCACCCATGTAATACTGACTTGCGGAAAATGACGTTGGAGTGTTCTCACCAAAGGAACACACATCAACACATCACCTAACGCCGATAACCTAACAAGACAAATCGATTTAATCATCTTTTAAAATATAGGAGGTACCACAATAAGGACAAACAGCAGTGCCGTCATCATTCAAAGGCAAGAATACCTTAGGATGTGCATTCCAAAGTGCTTTATCGTTCATAGGACAAGACAATGGTAAGTCATGATGAGATACAACTACATTTTTTGCATTACAGGCCAAATTTTCTTTTGATTTTTTCATAAATTACTCGCTATGTGGTCAAAAAACAAGAGATTTTGTTAGTGATTATATCCGTCGCATCAGCTTGTTCTGGATCAATCATGACTGAATCAGTCCAGCTGCGAAGCCATGTCAATTGCCGCTTGGCCAATTGCCGGGTTGCCGCAACACTTCGCTCTCTAAACGAGCTATGATCAACCAAGCCATGAAAATAATCAAGTGCTTGACGATATCCAACCGTACGCATTGAAGGGAGGGTATCAATCGATGAATACAACTGAATTAAACCTTCAACCTCTTGCAAAAACCCCTGGGCTAACATGTCATCAAATCGCAATGCAATTCTATCATGAAGCCAGGCGCGTCGAAGTGGAAAGAGTGATAAATTTAATGTGGGATATGGTATGCCCTGCTTTTGCTCTGCAATATGGGCTGACAAAGGCTTTTGCGTTATTCGATACACCTCTAAAGCGCGCATGATTCGTTGTGCATCATGAGGATGAATACGTAACGCTGCCTCTCTATCAACATCCACGAGCAAAGCATGCATATGCGGCCAACCGAAACGCGAGGCATCAATACCCAACGAAGCCCTCACACTGAGATCAGCTTGTGGCAAAAGAGAAAGACCAGTTTGTAACGCGCGAAAATACATCATTGTTCCACCGACAAGCAATGGGACATGGCCTCGCTCAAAAATAGTGTCGCATAAGCGTGTTGTATCCTCACAAAAAGCCGCCACAGAATAAACTTCATCTGGTTTACAAATATCGATTAAATGATGAGGTGCGTATGAAAGCGTATCTAAATCAGGCTTTGCTGTTCCAATATCCATACCTTGATAGATCATGGCGGAATCAACACTGATGATTTCAAGTGGAAAACGTTTAACCAACTCACAGGCAATTGCTGTTTTGCCTGAGGCAGTCGGCCCCATCAAACAAATTATTTTTTTATTCACTGGTGTGTGCATTTAACATAACCTGACAATGATGTTCTGAAAAGGGCGCTGCAACACGACCAAATGACTGAAGCTCAAGATAGTGATGCTCCCAATACGTCATATAATCGTTCATCTCCTCTTCATTTAACGCCAACAAATTAAATGATTGCGAAAGAAGAAAAACCAGCGACACATCAATCAAATCAACCTTTGACTCATTTAAATAAGCGAAAAACCGTACCAAATCTAACCGTGGAAAACACAGCGGAATCGCCCGAACGCGCGTACCGTTATCGTCAACCACATCAAGCATTAAACCATAACTTAAACATTGCTCCCTTATTTTATCAAATCCACGCATAAGAGCGTCTGTTAATTTAAAAAATACTGGGACCAATAACGGACGCGACGCCCAAGGCAACGCTTCTGTTTTTATTCGTTGTTGAATTCTATATTGCTCCACAAGGGAGAAATCAACCAAATAAGGAACTTGTTCCTTTTTAACCACGGCACAGGTTTGATTCAAGATAAACCAATGATTCGACTTAATAACATAAGTATCGACCATTTGTTTAGACAAATGCGTGAGCAATGGTACAGATACTCGCTTTTCTTCTGGTACAACACCTAAGACAGACGCAATAGAACATCGAATAAAATCATGAACTGAACGTGGGTTATGAAATCGTACCTCATGTTTTGCTGGATGAACATTAACGTCAAGATCTTCTGATGGCATAGTGAAATACAATAAACACACAGGATAACGACCAGGATGTAAAAAAGGAGCATAAGCCTGCTTAATAGCATTCAAAATTAATTTATCATTAACCATTCTTTGATTAATATAAATCCATTGTTTATCGTGCTGACTTTTCGTAAAGGGGGGCTGAACAACCCAACCTTCAAGACGCATAGATCCAGATGTCTCTGTAAGAAAAACTGCATTGTCCACAAAAGACCAACCCAATAGTTTTTGCAGTCGTGAATGCATGAGATCCGCATGAGGTGCTGAAGGTAAAGAGAAAATAGCCTTTCCATTATGCGTGAGGCTAATTGCAATCCCTGGCTTTGAGCATGCAAATCGTCGTACCACCCTATCAATGGCTAAATACTCTTCTCGTTCTGTTTTTAAAAATTTCTTACGTACAGATGCATTATAAAAAAGATCACGAACCTCAATGGTTGTACCCTGCTTTCGTGCGCAAGGAACAATTCGGACACCCTCATCTCCAGAATCAAGCCTCATAGCAAACGACTCACTTTTGGCTTTTGATTGAATACAAAGACGAGACACGGATGCAATACTCGCCAAGGCCTCGCCTCGAAAACCCATCGTGTCAATCATTGACAAGTCCGACAATAGTTTTAACTTACTCGTTGCATGGGGCGCAATACTCAACAACAAATCGTCCGGAACAATACCCTCGCCATTGTCACTGATAGAGATATAATTTAATCCACCAAATCCTATATCAATATCAATTTTATCTGCATGCGCATCCAATGCATTTTCAAGTAACTCCTTAACAACAGAAGCAGGACGTTCAATGACCTCACCCGCTGCAATTTGATTTGCAACCTCAATAGTTAGTTGATGGATTCGCATGCGGAGGGTACTCCCAGAAATAACGCTTTAATCCACTAAAAATAGCGCGCGCTAAACGCATCTGATATTGCTGATCCCTCAAATTTCTTTCCTCATTCGGATTGGAAATAAATCCTGTTTCAATCAAAATGGACGGGATATCAGGCGATTTTAAAACAACAAAACGCGCTTGCTCAACACGATGATTATGTAGCCGTGTCATTTTACCTAGGTTTTTTAATACTTCCGTGCCTAAATGTAAACTTGATGTAATGGTTGCTGTCTGTGATAAATCAAGCAGTACAGTTCGAATCAAACCATTATGATCATCTAATCTTTTAAGATTAACGCCCCCAAGCTCAGAATGATTTTCCTTTTCAGCCAACCAACGTGCCGCCTCACTCGTCGCCCCTCTTTGAGACAATGCAAACACTGACGCACCATTAGAATGACTATTCACAAAAGCATCTGAATGAATGGCAATAAATACATCTGCATTATTTCTTCGAGCAATATTCATTCTTTCGCGCAAACCAATATAGTAATCGCCATGACGCGTAAGCACGGCTCGCATACCCGGTTCATGGTCGATAAGCGACTTCAATTTTTCGGCCAGGTTGAGTACAACATTTTTCTCAAGACCACCACCAGGCCCCCTAGCACCAGGATCTTTGCCTCCATGCCCAGGATCAATCACAACAACAATACGCTTTTTATTTACAAAAGACCTATGATTAATTGTGTGCAGCTGAATATTCGGTGAAAATGATTTGGGTTTAACAACCGGAGTGGGTATAGCTCCGGCGGATTGTGACACTAAAACAAAATTAAGGGGAGTAGAACCTCTTCCTGCTCGTTGTGTTGACATAAGACGTACTTTCTTATTGACCTCAAAAACAAACCTTACTGTATGAGGATCAGGATGCCCGCTTCGCACAAAAGAAACAAATCCTGTGCCTTTATTTTTTAAATCACGAAGTACGCCTTGTGCGATTTCTGCATTTGGCAGATCAAGTACAATGCGATCCGGACTTGATAAGACAAATAGTCGATACTGATATGTACCAGAAAATCCACAAGTAACTGATATTGTTGAACCAGCGGATTTAAGAGACAACGATGTTAATACTGCTGTATGAGCAATCGAACTTAATCCGAAGAAGAAAAACAACAGTATAAGAACTAATCGCTTCATCAATCGGCCTCGGTAAGAGATGATAAAATACGAACACCCACCACACTTAACCCTGAAACAGTTAATTTGCGATGTGTTCCTTCAATTTGAAAGGCTAAACACATATCCGCATCGGATAACACCTGAGCTGATCGTTCGGGCCATTCGATACAACAGACTGCATCATTTGAAAAATAATCACGAAAACCTATATATTCAAGCTCAGCTTCATCATGAATACGATACAAATCAAAATGATGTAACAGACCTCCCGCTGGTAAAGCGTAGGATTCAACAAGCGAAAAAGTAGGACTTTTAACTGCGCCTGTAATACCAAGTCCTCGAAGCATAGCGCGAATAAGTGTGGTTTTTCCAGCCCCCAAATCGCCTGAAAACAACAACACAAGGGGGCTGACTAAAACAGAAGCAAGACGCTTTCCAAACTCAATCGTCTCTTCTTCATGACTAAACTCAAAACTAACGACCCTATGCATCAAGAAGCAACCCAGTTACTTTACGAGTTTTAAAGCAGGTTTACTGCCCTTACTGCCAGATGATCGACCACCCTTCTGAGCAACGTCACCCGTATCTGTCGGTGGTGGGTCATAATCTTCGCCAAACTCCATTCCACGACCATTTTCTTTTGCATAAATAGCGAGCACCGCACCTGGAGATAAATACAGTTGCATGGTCTGTCCAGAAAAACGCGTTGTGAAAAGAATTCGGTCGTTATCCAAATGAAGCCCACGACAAGCCTTAGGTGAGACATTTAAAATAATTCGACCAGCATTAACGTGATCTAAGGGCACTTCAACACCCGGATAGTCAGCATCAACCAGCAAATAAGGTGTTAAATCGTTCTCGACAATCCAATCATAAATAGCACGTATTAAATAAGGTTTGTTTGAAGTCATCGCCATGATATCAAGCTGCCCTCAATTGCCGTTCAGCATCAGTTAAACTCAGCTGAAAGGACTCACGTTTAAACAAACGCTGCATATATGAATGTAAAGCTTGAGCATCCGCAGGAAGTTCGATCCCTAATTGAGGTAAACGCCATAGTAATGGAGAAAGTGCACAATCAAGCATAGAATATTCATCACTTAAAAAATAAGGCTTGTCTGCGAAAATAGGCTCCAAACTAAGCAAACTATCTTTTAATTGATCTCGAGAAGCATCCACGTTGTGTTGATTAAAAATATTCAACATTAAAGAGTACCAATCTTGCTCAATTCGATGCATCATTTTTCGTGTTTCAGCACGAGCAACAGGATACACCGGTAGTAAAGGAGGGTGTGGAAACCGTTCATCTAAATATTCCATAATGATTCGGGCCTCATAAAGAACGAGTTCACGATCAATCAAAATAGGAAGCGTACCGTATGGATTTAGATTTAAAATTTCATCAGAAGCATTATTTTTTGTCGATAGAATTTCAACATTAACGCCTTTCTCTGCTAAAACAATTCGTACTTGATGACTGTATACATCATCACTATCCGAATACAACGACATGATGGTTCGTTTTGCGACAATAGCCATTGTCTCTCCTCATAATTCGTGAATTCTCGATTATATCACAGAACTGCATAAGAAAGGTTGGTTGTTCTTAAATTTATCAACCAAATATAAAATTCATTAATTTGTAAAAAATTATTGTTAATATTGATGCTGCGGGAAGTGTTAATATCCAAGAGGTAAAAATATTACGAATAACAATTAAATTTAACGCACCAATACCTCGAGCAAGCCCTACCCCAAGCACCGCACCAACGAGTGTTTGTGTAGCTGAAACAGGTATTCCTAAACTGGTTGCAACCACAACCGTGGTTGCAGCGGCAAGCGTTGCAGCAAAGGCTCGGCTAGGCGTAAGTGCAGTAATTGAACTGCCGACTGTTTCTATCACGCGCCGTCCATACATTAAAAACCCTGCAACAACCCCAACGCATCCAAATAAAATAATCCATGCTGGATAAGAGCTTGCTGTAAGTGGTTGATGCGCATGCATAACCAAACTATGTATAATTGTCAGAGGCCCTACTGCAAGGGCTACATCATTAGAGCCATGAGCAAAAACCATGGCACATGCGGTCATCGCCATAAGCACAGCAAAATATTTTTCAACATGTATAAAACGTTCTCTTCGTCTCATATCAAGACGCTCAGGAATTCTGTTGATGAGGAAAAGACCGATCAACATCATGCAAAAGCTTGTTAAGACCATCACAACAACATTTTGTTTAAAACTCAAATGCACATGAAAATGATGCAACCCTTTAAAAACAGTAATAAAAGATAAAACAATCCCCACAATAAACAAATAGATGGGAACATACCGTTTTGCTTTTTTAAGTGGATCGGGTTGAGCAAAAATAAGTTGTTGAATACTCAAGACCAAACCAAATGCCGTAACCCCTGCAATAAGGGGGGAAGTAATCCAACCAATGGCAATATGTGAGACCTGCTCCCAATGAATCGCGTCAGGGCCAAGAACCAACACACCAAATCCAACCATTGATCCAACAATAGCATTTGTTATCGAAACCGGTACGCCAAGAAAACTCGCAAGATTCATCCAGATGGTACAGGCCAGCAACACCCCCAACATGCCCTCAATTAATATCAGCGGTTTATCTAACAAGTCACTGGTATTAATAATCCCATCGCGCATGGTTTCTGTTACGCCAGTCCCACCAAAAAACGCACCTGCAAACTCAAAAACAATGGCGATGATCATTGCTTGCTTAACAGATATGGCCTTAGACCCCATGGTTGTGCTCATGACATTTGCGAGATCATTCGCGCCAACGCCCCAGGTCATCAAGAAACATAAAATAACAGCAAGTATTAAGGGTATACTGAGAAAATCCATAAGAATAAGTTACCGTGCAATAAGAATTTGTAATCGACCACCGACCATTTGGGCGTGATCAGCAAGTTCGCCAATCCATTGGACCAATTTATACAGAAAAATCACTTCCAAGGCTGGTAATTCCTGTTCTAACTCAAAAATTTTATGCCGAATTAACGCTAATTGTGTATCACTGTCATGTTCAATTTCATCCAGTGTAACAATCATGTCCTCAACAATTTTTAGCTCACTGCCTCGAAAACCACTTTCTAACAGTTCATCTAACTCATTAATCGCCTGGCAGGCTTGCTTTGCAGCATCCAAGCATCGTATTAAAAAAGGCATGAATATAATCGATAGCGATTCGGGGATTTCCATCCGTCGGCTCATAATAAGCCCTGCAATATCCTCCGCCTTGTTAGCAATTCGATCTTGAACACTTAATAACTCAAGCAAATCGGTTCTTGCAACAGGTAAAAAAAGTCCTGTGGGTAGATGCAAGCGCAAATCACGTTTAATAAGATCTGCTTCTTTTTCAATGCTTGCAATTTTTTCTTTAATCTCTAACGCGTTCACCCAATCATGCGCAAGCACTGCTTCAAAAAAAGGATGCAGCTGCTTGGCACAATGGTAAACCTTACGCATATGCTGCTCTATTGGCCTTATTGGCGAAGGACCAAACATATTAAAGATACTGCCCATCAGACGAAATCCAATCGAAACATTGCCATAGTATATCCTGTTGAAGAAACTTGTGCTATAATTAAAATGTACATATATGGGGGCGACCTGGCTTCGACGCTGGTTGCGAAACCCGAGGTGCATGCCGAGAATGAGACCTCTCGTAAATAAGACTCAAATAAACATAAATGCAAATGATGAAAACTACGCGAGTGATGCTATTGCTGCATAAGCTTTAGAGATCAACCGCAACGTGTACTGACATAAAAACCAGTGCCCCGTTGACCGAGCTTGCTTATCGGTATCGAATCAACGGTCATAGAAGATAAGCTAGCCTTTTGGATTGTCCCGCTCCAAAAAGCGAAACCTAGGGAATCGTTATGCGTCATCCTGCCGGTCGGAGGAAGCATGATTAAAACCAAAAGACCTCGCTAAGCATGTAGAACTAACGGCAGAGGATTTGCGGACGCGGGTTCAATTCCCGCCGCCTCCACCAATATTTAAGACCACCAAAGACTATCAAAGGCCACGAAAAACCATTGGTAATCAGTAAGTTACACCCCATGAGATGTTGTTTTTCATGGTCTTTCATTGTCCTTAGAATGCCCCAAAAAAGCCCCGTAATTTTAAAATAATGCCCCAGTGGTGCCCCATTAGAATTTAAACTTACGCCGTGTGCAGGCTGCAATTCGTTGCTTTGTTTCCATACTCCACCCATCGTTCAACCTCAATTAAATTGATCCATATATTGCCATCTGGTCCGATTTTACATTGCACACCATCAAGCCACATTCCACGTTTACGTTTACGTTTAGCGTGTACAGCATTAGAGGTATCACCAGTGTCCTGACAATATTTTTTTAGCTTTATCCATTTCATAATTAAAATCTCCTTCTTGAGTTATGAATAACAGTTATCCGACGAGTGCGAGGGGTCTTGGATCAATTCTGAGTTCCAGAACGAATTGATAAAGACTGGATTGAGTCCGTATACTGCTGTAAAGTTTTTTAGTCGAGAATTGATTTCAAACTGAACAGTTAGATAGGAGGGCTGTTTTCTCGATAACGAAAGGCTCTTGAAAGAGCCATCCACATTATCCAAACTATTGGTATCTAATCAAAATGTA
>CANNJI010000050.1 GCA_947504875.1 Legionellaceae bacterium | reverse complement strand
CGAAACCGAGCCACACATTAGCACCCTCATCCCCAGCCCTTCTCCCAAAACGGGAGAAGGGAGCAGTTCAGTGCAAGATTTTAACATCTGTGCCTAAGTAAACATCATTTTTGATGGGACAGCCCTGGGCAGCCTTCCAGGTGATTGCATTTAGAAGCTCAATAGGTATATAAAAAATCCGAACCGTGACCAAATATACAAAAATCCGAACCGTGACCGTCAGGGAGCGGAAAGGTTAAATGGCCATGTAGACCGTGCCCACCGATTTATACTGTCACCATTTAAGTTTTCTTTATTTAGATGCCGAGAGGCATATGATTATATTGCGCTCATTATTTGTTCTGGCTGTAATATGGGGTGAATAATACAGTGTACATGATTGGATCTAACATGCGCGGCCAAGAGTACCCATTGTCGGTAGCTGCATACCTCTACAATGGCTTGCAAAACAATATGTCGTGGGAAATCATTTATAGTGCCTTCCGTATGACTTGATGATCGATTAAGCGCGCTAAACTCGCTACGCTCAAACAGAGCGCACTTACCTGTTCATCAAGTCATACGGAAGGCACTATAAATGTTTAAAATAGAGAGGAATACAGGTCTCATTCACAATTACTTACCCTAAAAAGTATTAATAGATTAGTCAGTTACGTGTGTGTCAAGTGCTCAACTAAAATTTCCGCTCCCTGACGGTCACGGTTCGGATTTTTGTGTATATACTTTTCCGCTCCCTGATGGTCACGGTTCGGATTTTTGTGTATTTGGTCACGGTTCGGATTTTTGTATATTTGGTCACGGTTCGGATTGTTGTGTATCTATTGAGCATTTTAAATGCGGTCGCCGTGGGCAGCCTGGAGTAGGAAGTGCTACACTTACAATAAACGACCGCACAAGGATATGTGATGTTAAACGACTTGGCAAAAGCTTATCAATCAACACCAGACGTTGTTTCTTTGCAATTAGGTGACATCATACTTGATGGTCAATTAGCGCCTAATGCGCCAGTAAATCTAGTGTTAAAGTCATTGAATCGTCATGGTTTAATTACCGGTTCAACAGGGAGCGGAAAAACAAAAACGATGCAAGTTCTGTGTGAGCAACTATCACAGGCTGGTGTGCCGACCTTGGTCATGGATATTAAGGGTGATATTTCTGGATTAGCAATGCCTGGCGAACCGACTGAGGCAATTTTGCATCGTAGTCAAACCATGAATTTGTCTTATACCCCGCGTCAATTTTCTGTTGAGTTATTAACCCTTGATGAAAGCATTGCGGGTGTGCCATTGCGATCGAGTATTACTGATTTTGGCGCATTGCTTTTATCGCGGATGTTGGATTTAAATGATACGCAAGCGGGCGTGATTACCATTTTATTTGAATATGCTAAAGACAATCATATGCCGCTCATTGATTTGTCTGACTTTAAGCAATTACTCCAATTTATGCAAAGTGAAGAAGGTAAAACAGATATTGAGCAACGCTATGGCAATATTGCGGGTAGTTCAATTGGTTCTATCATGCGAAAAATCATTGAGCTTGAATCGCAAGGGGGGCAGTATTTTTTTGGGGAACCCGCTTTTAAGGTTTCTGATTTTATTCGAGTGGACAATCAGGGACAAGGCGTAATTTCTGTACTGCGCTTAATGGATATGCAAGATAAACCCCAACTTTTCTCAACGTTTATGTTAAAGTTATTATCCGATATTTATCGAGAATTTCCCGAGGTGGGGGATCCGAACAAGCCTAAATTGGTTTTGTTCATTGATGAAGCGCATTTGATTTTTAATCATGCGAGTAAGGCTTTATTGAATACAATTGATACTATCGTGAAGTTGATTCGCTCAAAAGGTGTTGGTTTAGTTTTTTGTACACAAACCCCAAATGATATTCCTGAGGCAGTATTAGGCCAGTTAGGGTTAAAAATACAACATGCATTACGCGCATTTACTGCAAAAGATCGTAAAGCGATAAAATTAGTCGCACAAAACTTTCCACCAACAGATGATTATCCAATCGAAGATCTCTTGACCAGCTTAAGCATTGGTAACGCATTGGTAACGGCGCTTGATAAAAACGGGCAACCAACACCCTTGGTCCAGTGTCAGATAAGAACACCCGAATCGAGAATGGGTGTTTTGACCGATGGAGAGGTCAATACATTATTGAATAACTCTGCTTTATATGCTTGTTATCGTCAACGCGAAGATTCATTTTCCGCAGCAGACATATTAATGAATAGAAAAAAACAGCAAACTTCTGAGCCGATGCAAAAGGAACAACAAAGAACAGCCTCCTCGGAACAATCCATTATAACCATACTGAGTAAGAATACCCTGGTCCGTCAGTTAGTTCGGGATTTTTTTAGGGGTTTACTCAAGTTGATTCTTGGAAAAAAATAGTAACCAGCACTTTCGCACTTACCTGTTCATCAAGTTGTCTGACGGGGACTATAGTGTATGGTTCTGGTCGGATAACTCGATGTTCGGTACATTCAGCGTTTGACTCTTATCTAGCAGATTGATAAGATTCTTCAACTTTTAATTGTGATGGAACGTGTAGAGGATTTACTACCATATGTGCGGGATATCAGGCATTTTTAATACACGGAAATTTGAAGTAAATCACATTGATCGAAAATTGAACGTTATGAATCAGCTGCTTGCTCACCGAGGCCCAGATGACGCAGGGGTGTGGGTTCATGATGATAAATCAGTTGGTTTAGCCCATCGTCGCTTAAGTATTATCGACCTATCTGCGCATGCACATCAACCGATGCTGTCTCCTGTAGGGGATGTCATTGTGTTTAATGGTGAAATATATAATCATGTTGAGTTAAGAGCAGCTTTAGCGCCTCATTGGTCTTTTCAATCACAGTCCGATACAGAAGTTATCTTAGCCGCATATCGGGTGTATGGCGTTGATTGTGTTAAACATTTTAAAGGAATGTTTGCTTTTGCCATCTGGGATGGTGAGCAACTGTTTTGTGCGCGTGATCATTTTGGAATTAAACCATTTTATTATACAAGACAAGATCATGTCTTTTACTTTGCATCTGAAGCGAAAGCATTGCTGCCTTTTGTGCCTGCAATAAAAACCGATCGACAAGCCTTCAGCGAATATATTACTTTTCAATACCCCATGGGCGCGCAAACATTATTTGAGTCAATTTTTCAGCTAGAGCCTGCGCATGCGCTCCTCATTACACGCGATGGTCAAAAATTATGGCGATATTGGGATATTCATTATCATATTGATTATGAACATACGCCTCAATACTTCGCACGCCGCTTAGAAGAGTTGATTCATGAGTCAATGGACTTTCATCTTCGTGCAGATGTGCCTATTGGCGCATATGTAAGTGGTGGGGTAGATTCAAGCCTTATCGGTATTTTAGCCAGTGAACATCAAAAACAAAGTGTGCCTTTTTTTCATGGGCGATTTCTTGAAGATAAAGCGTATGATGAAAGTGCTTATGCACGTTGTGCAGCTGAAGCCTCTGGTTCAACCTTGCATGTGCGTGATATTACGGTAGACGATTTTGAACAAAATTTTAGCCGTATTATGTATCATATGGATTTTCCGGTCGCAGGCCCAGGTGTTTTCCCTCAATTTATGGTGTCTGAACTTGCTGCACAGCATGTTAAGGTTGTGCTGGGCGGTCAGGGTGGTGATGAGATTTTTGGCGGGTATGCGCGCTATGTGATTGCATATTTTGAGCAGTGCATGAAAGCCGCCATTGAAGGCAATTATAAAAAAGGTAATTTTGTTGTTACGGCTGAATCGATTATTCCTAATCTAGAAGTCTTAAATGCTTATAAACCTTTAATGCAGCAGTTTTGGAGTAAAGGTTTATTCGAATCCCTTGAAAAACGCTATTTTTCGTTGGTTAATCGCGGCGCTGATCTTCAAGGCGAAGTGTTTTTATCACCCGATGAACAGGCGCGAAATTACACGACTTATTTGCAAATCTTTAACGCTGCAAAATTTGAAAAAGCAGAATCTTATTTTGATAGCATGACGCATTTTGATTTTAAATGTTTACTTCCTGGATTGTTGCATGTTGAAGATCGTGTCAGTATGGCTCATGGGCTTGAAGCACGCGTTCCATTCCTTTATCATCCACTGATTGATTTTATGTCAACGGTTCCAGCAAATGTTAAGTTTGAAGATGGCAAAATGAAACATCTTTTAAAACAAGCGTTTGCAAACGTTATACCTAAAAATATTATTAATCGTAAAGATAAAATGGGCTTCCCTGTGCCTTTGAACGAGTGGATGCGTGGCGATCTCAATGATTATGTCTTCGATATTTTGTCTTCTGGCTGCGCTCGACAAGATAATTATATCGATTATCATCAGATCATGAAAAATATGAGTACAGCGGGAAACTTTAGTCGAAAAATTTGGGGTTTTTTATGTTATGAAGTTTGGCAACAACAATTTCATGACCAATGTTCAAAATATAAATCATTACTCACACAACGTGAAGAAATTGTTAACCTAGGAGCATGACGCATGAAAATATTGATAACGGGTGGTTCTGGATTTGTTGGTTCACATTTAACCGATAGACTATTGGCAAGACAAGATAAAGTGTTGGTTATTGATAATTATGCAACGGGTCGACGAGATAATCTAAAATCTCATCCAAACCTTACCATTATTGAAGAAACGATAGCAAATACCGCAGCTATGGATCGAATTTTTAGTGATTTTAAACCAGATGTTGTGGTTCACGCCGCTGCATCTTACAAAGATCCAGACAACTGGGTTGAAGATTGCAAAACCAATGTTCTGGGTACAGTTAATGTTGTTTCTGCTGCGAAAAAAGCAGGATGCTCGCGCATTGTCTATTTCCAAACTGCACTGTGTTATGGCTTAAATCCTAAAGAGCAACCTGTATCGTTAGATCATCATTTTGATGCGCGCGGCAGTAGTTATGCTATCAGTAAAACAGCTGCTGAACATTATGTTGAGTTGTCAGGTTTAAATTTTGTATCTTTCCGATTGGCTAATGCATATGGTCCAAGAAACATCAGTGGTCCATTACCTACATTTTATCAACGCCTAACCACACAAAAGCCTTGCTTTGTGATGGATACACGACGTGATTTTGTTTATATTTCAGATTTAGTTGATTGTGTGATGTCAGCTGTTGATGGTGTGGGCAAAGGCTACTATCATATTTCTTCTGGTAGTGATTTTTCAATTAAAGAACTGTTTGATGCAACCTTAAATGCACTGGATATGACACTTGCGCAACCTGTAGAAGTGCGTCCACGGCACCCGGATGATGCATTTACAATATTGCTTGACCCATCACGCACAAATAAAGATTTTAATTGGGCGGTTAAAACGTCGTTGTCCGCTGGTGTTAAAGCTGCGATATCTTATTATCAGCAATATGGCATTGATCAAACCTTTACGCATTTGCGTTCAGTTGAAGAGCATGCAGAGTCCGTATAATTAAGGAAGTTACATGATGAGTTTTTCAGGACAAAAAATATTGGTTGTTGGTGGGGCGGGCTTTGTCGGCAGTAATCTGACCCGAGCTTTGCTTGCGTCTAATCCAGAGCAAGTTATCGTTGTTGATAATTTACTCTCGGCGGATATCTCGCAAGTGATGAATCATCCATCATTGAGCTTTATTCATGGTTCAATTACGGAAGATAAAATTTTGTATGATTTACCTACCGATTTAGATTATGTTTTTCACCTGGCAACTTATCATGGTAACCAAAGTTCAATTGAAGACCCTTTAAAAGATCATGAGAATAATACGCTCACGAGCTTAAAGTTATTTGATAGAATTAGTCGTTTTAAATCGCTTAAAAAAGTTGTTTATTCATCGGCTGGGTGTACGGTTGCAAAGAAAACCTTTGATGCTGCTGCAGCAACAGTTGAGCAAGAAGATGTGTCACTTTATCTTGATAGCCCCTATCAAATGTCCAAAATATTTGGAGAGTTTTATGGGAATTATTATTTTATGCGGTATGACATGCCTTTTGTAAAAGCGCGTTTTCAGAATGTATATGGTCCTGGTGAAATTTTAGGCGCAGGTCAATGGCGTGGCAATGCAAATACAGTTTGGCGAAATGTGACACCAACGTTTATTTTTAAAGCGTTGCATGGACAAGCGTTACCCTTAGAAAATAATGGCATTGCAACACGCGATTTTATTTATGTGGATGACATTGTTCAAGGTCTTATTGCTTGTGCATTAAAAGGTGAGCCGGGACAGGTGTATAATATCGCCTCGGGCGTTGAAACGTCCATACGTGAATTAGCCCTCTTGATCAACGAAGCCACCGGAAACCAGGTTGCCATTGCAAATGAACCTGCACGTTCTTGGGACCGCTCAGGAAAGCGTCATGGTAGTCCGGAAAAATCAGAATCAGAATTAGGATTTAAGGCCCGTATATCTTTGCCTGAAGGGTTGGAAAAAACAATCCATTGGATGAACAATAATATGCCGCTGATTAAACAATGCATAAAAAAACATGAACATTACTTGCCTGATTTGGCCCAATATAACTTATAAATAAAGGAGTTGTTTTATGCAATTCATTGATTTAAAAACGCAATCTAGTCGTATCGAAGCGCGTTTATTTGAGCGGTTTAAATCCATCATGACGCGTGGCGCTTTTATCATGGGCTCCGAAGTGATTGAACTTGAAAATATATTGGCCGAATTTGTTGGCGTAAAACACGCATTGGCTGTTGCAAGTGGCACTGATGCACTACTGATTGCCCTCATGGCGCTTGATATTGGGCCAGGTGATGAAATTATTACAACGCCCTTTAGTTTTTTTGCAACAGCAGAAGTTATTATGTTGTTGGGCGCTAAACCCGTGTTTGTTGATATTGATCCCGAAACTTATAATATTGATCCAACACACATTGAAGCAGCAATTACACCAAAAACGAAGGCGATTATGCCTGTGAGCTTGTATGGGCAGTGTGCGGACTTTAATGCGATTAATGCAATTGCTAAACGTCATGACTTACCTGTGATAGAAGATGCGGCTCAAAGTTTTGGTGCAGCCTACCATGGCAAGCGATCAGGCGGGCTCACAACGATTGGCTGTACAAGCTTTTTCCCATCAAAACCGTTGGGTTGCTACGGTGATGGTGGTGCATGTTTTACGAATGATGCTGAGTTAGCACAACGCATGAATGAAATACGCACCCATGGTCAATCAAAGCGGTACCTTCATACACGGCTTGGTATTAATGGTCGGTTCGATACATTACAAGCGGCAGTTTTACTTGAAAAAATGAGCATTTTCCCTGAAGAAATCAACGCACGTCAGGTGGTTGCCGAGCGTTATCAAACCTTATTACCCGATGCGATTCGCAAACCTGTGATAAGTGCTCATAATCTGAGTGTTTATGCGCAGTATACGATTGAAGTGTCATCGCGTGAAGCTGTTCAGCAAGCCTTAGAGGCCAAAGGAATACCCACGGCGGTGCATTATCCTTTGGGCTTACACGAACAGCCTATCTTCAAACAAATGTTTGGTGATGTTGGGTCCTATCCGCATGCGGAACATGCTGCTCGAACGGTGATGAGTTTACCTATGCATCCTTATTTGGATGAAGCACAACAAAGAAAAATAGTGAGTTGTTTGTCTGAAATTTTGGAAAAAGATCAGATAGAGGCTTAAGGGTTCTTCTTGTGGAATAATAAAAATTAAAGATGGAGTTTTATGATGTTGAATCAGTTTATTGAGCGTATAAACAATAGAGAAGCAGTGATTGGTATTGTAGGTCTTGGCTATGTCGGTTTGCCCTTAATGCTTCGTTTCGCAGACGTTGGATTTCGTGTGTTAGGCATTGATGTTGATGAGCGAAAGAATACATTGCTTAACGAAGGCACGTCATACATTCAACATATTCCTTCAGAAGCCATTCAAAAGGTTCAATCACGTTTGTTTGCAACATCTGACTTTTCTAAAAGTGCAGAGGCTGATGCACTGATTTTATGTGTTCCAACACCGCTTGATAAATACAGAGAGCCTGATTTAAGTTTTGTTTTACAAACAGTGGATGCCCTTTTGCCACACTTAAAAGCGGGGCAATTGGTGTCGCTTGAAAGTACATCTTATCCTGGCACGACCGAAGAAGAGCTTAAATCAAGAATTGAGCAAGCCGGATTTGTTGTGGGTGATAACATTTTCTTGGTTTACTCTCCTGAGCGAGAAGATCCGGGCAATGCTAATTTTTCAACGGCGACCATTCCTAAGGTGTGTGGTGGAGATACCCCGCATTGTATACAAGCAGGTGTCGCGCTTTATGAATCAGTTATTCATCATGTGGTTCAAGTGAGCTCAACGCGCGTTGCTGAAATGACGAAGTTATTAGAAAATATTCATCGTTCAGTGAACATTGGTCTTGCGAATGAAATGAAAATATTAGCAGATAAAATGAACATCGATATTTATGAAGTCATTGATGCTGCAGCCACAAAACCTTTTGGTTTTGTGCCGTACTACCCAGGCCCAGGCATTGGGGGACATTGCATTCCCATTGATCCATTCTATTTGACATGGAAAGCCAGAGAGTACGGCATGCACACCCGTTTTATTGAATTGGCAGGAGAAATCAATAGCGCTATGCCGGATTGGGTGGTTGGTAAAGTTGCAGAGGCGTTGAATCATCGTGAACGCTCAATTAAAAACGCTCATATCTTAATTTTAGGTATTGCTTATAAACGTGACGTGGATGATGTACGTGAATCGCCGTCTATTGAAGTCATGGAGCTTTTGCAAGATAAAGGGGCTCATGTTGCTTATGCTGATCCGCATGTTCCCTTTTTCCCTGCAATGCGTGAACACCATTTTGATTTGCATACAACACCAA
This sequence comes from Legionellaceae bacterium, assembly GCA_947504875.1. GTDB lineage: Bacteria > Pseudomonadota > Gammaproteobacteria > Legionellales > Legionellaceae > CANNJI01. The sequence goes on along the minus strand of CANNJI010000050.1, from coordinate 9,742 downwards.
TTACGCCGGAACATTTGGCTAAATTTGATTGTGTAGTCTTAACTACAGCACATCAGGCCTTTGACTATGCAATGATTGCCGCACATGCAAAACTCATTATCGACACACGCGGTGTGTTTAAGTCTTACAAGCAAGATAATATTGTGAGGGCTTAATGAGAAAATCATCATGGATTATTGCTGATCGAAAAATTAAAATTGCGCTTGTTGGATGTGGTCGGATTGCAGATAATCATTTTAAAGCGATAGAACAGCATAGCGACCGTCTAACGCTCGTGGCTGTTTGTGATACAAATACTCACGCGTTAGAGCGAGCTATAACCACATATCATGTGCCAGGGTATGAATCCATAGATTCACTCTTAGAGGCGTCTGACGCAGATTTAATTGTACTTTGTACACCCAGTGGTTTGCATCCAAGTCAAACGATAAAATGCGCCCATGCGGGACGTCATGTGCTGACAGAAAAGCCAATGGCAACCCGTTGGGAAGACGCGAAGCATATGCTCAAAGCGTGTGATGAAGCCGGTGTACGACTTTTTGTTGTGAAGCAAAATAGGCTTAATGCAACATTACAGTTGTTAAAGGGTGCAATCGACAACGGTCGATTTGGCAAAATTTATATGGCTAATGTTAATGTGTTCTGGACAAGACCCCAAGAATATTATGACCAAGGTGGCTGGCGTGGAACTTGGACTATGGACGGGGGCGCGTTCATGAATCAAGCGAGTCATTATATTGATTTAATGCATTGGTTACTTGGTCCGGTAGAATCGGTACAAGCGATGATGGGAACATTGGCCCGAAATATCGAAGCAGAAGATACGGGCGTTATGAATCTTCGTTGGCGCAGTGGTGCAATGGGCTCTGTGAATGTAACCATGCTCACTTATCCTAAAAATTATGAGGGGTCTATTACAATTTTGGGTGAAAAAGGGACTGTTCGCGTTAGTGGTTTAGCGGTTAATGAGGTTCAGGATTGGGTGTTTGCAGATAAACACCCAGATGATGAAGCCATTAAGGCTGCGAGCTACGAAACAACTTCCGTCTATGGTTTTGGACATCCGTTGTACTACGATAACTTGATTTCAAGTATACAGGGCAAAGCTCAACCCCTGGTTGATGGTCAAGAGGGATTGGCATCGTTCGAATTACTCATTGCGGCCTATCGCGCTGCACGCGATCATCAAACTGTTTATTTACCCTTGGAGTTGTAACTATTATGTATAAGGCTCATGCAACGGCAATTATTGATGATGGTGCGCTTATTGGAGACAATACAACCATTTGGCATTGGGTTCATGTGAGTTCGGGGGCGACCATTGGCCAGCAGTGCAGTTTGGGTCAAAATGTTTATATTGGAAACAAAGTTGTGATTGGCAATAATGTTAAAATCCAAAATAACGTGTCTGTTTATGACAATGTAACGCTTGAAGATGACGTATTTTGTGGGCCAAGCATGGTCTTTACGAATGTTTATAACCCCCGTTCGGCGGTGACTCGAAAAAACGAATACCGAGATACTTATGTAAAACGCGGTGCTACTTTAGGCGCAAACAGTACTATTGTTTGTGGCGTTACGATTGGGGAATATGCTTTTATTGCTGCGGGAGCGGTGATTAATCGTGATGTGCCAGCTTATGCCTTAATGGCGGGTGTGCCCGCTAAACAAATCGGTTTTATGTCTCAGTTTGGTGAGCGGCTTGTATTTAAACTTTCATCAGAAGGTATTGAATATGCCGTGTGTGAGAAAACAGGAGCACATTATATTAACCGTGCAGGCATTGTTAGTCTTTGTGTGCCAGAAGAGGTCTAACAGATGATTAATATTTGCACCATTGTTGGTGCCAGACCTCAATTTATAAAAGCAGCGGCTGTCTCTCGAGCCATGCAGTTGATGGGTGGATTTAATGAAAACATTATTCACACCGGGCAACATTACGATGCCAATATGTCTCAGCAGTTTTTTGATGAATTATCAATTCCTTCGCCAACGTATCATTTAAATTGTGGTTCTGGCTTACATGGTAAGCAAACGGGCGAAATGCTCATGCGAATTGAAGATGTTTTGATCAAGGAAAAACCCGATTGGGTACTTGTGTATGGCGACACCAACTCAACCTTGGCGGGCGCACTTGCTGCAGCAAAATTACACATCCCGATTGCGCATGTTGAAGCGGGTTTGCGTTCGTTTAATCGTAAAATGCCAGAAGAAATTAATCGTATCATGACAGATCATCTGAGTGAGCGTTTGTATGCCCCAACCATGAATGCTCATCAAGAATTACAGCGCGAGGGCCTGAGCGAGGAGCGGATTTTAACCGTTGGCGATGTGATGTATGACACAACGCTCTTTTATAACGAGCAAAATTTTGCTCGAAAAACCATTGTAGCGCAACTTGATTTAGACATTAAATCCTATGTATTGGTCACTGTGCATCGTGCAGAAAATACAGATTGTGATGCGCGTCTTATGAATATCGTGAAGGCGCTGATTGAATTAGCTCAGCATCACCAAGTTGTTTTTCCCATTCATCCAAGAACGAGAGCCGCATTTAATCGGTTGAATCTTTTGTCAAGCATTGAGAAAAGCATGAGGTTGGTTGATCCTGTGGGTTATCTTGATATGTTGGCGTTAGAGCAACATGCTGGGATGATTGTGACAGATTCAGGTGGCGTACAAAAAGAGGCTTATTTTAATCAAGTGCCCTGTGTGACGTTACGCAATGAAACCGAATGGGTTGAGCTGGTTCATGCGGGGTGGAATCAATTGTGTTCTCCTGATGTGCCATTTACGTTATCTTTTCTTCATGCGCCTGTTACTCAGACCAAAGCTCATGAGAAACTATATGGCGATGGTCAAGCCTCCGAAAAAATAGTCAAAGATTTAATGGATCATGTTGCATGAAGCTCAATGTACTGCTCTTGTGCAATAAACCCAATGTAGGCGCAGATGCTAATACAATTGTTGATCATCTGGATGCAATTCAAGCATACTCAGCCCATGAGGTTTGGACATACTCCGCAGTAGGTGATTTATTTACAAAGCTTGATTTAAATCAATTTGACGTTGTGATTATTCATTATTCATTGTCTGTTTTAAACGATCATTATCTGTCAAACTCATCTAAACAAAAAATTAGAGAGTATACCGGATTAAAAGTTATTTTTATTCAGGATGAGTATCGTCAAATTAATACCATGGTTGATACACTGAGCTTCTTAAAGGTCGATGTAATTTTTACTTGTTTTCCTGAGCATGAGTTTGAGCATATTTATCCAGAGGCTCGTCTACCAGGGGTTTCAAAATATAATAATTTAACGGGTTATATTCCTGTACGCCTTAAAGAGTGCTCTAATCAACCGCCCATTGCAGATCGTACCATAGATGTTGGATATCGTGGCCGACGCTTGGGTTATTGGTACGGTGAACTTGCCTATGAAAAATGGAACATTGTTGAAAAATGGAAAGCGCATGTTTTGGCGAAGGATTTAACATGTGATTTATCCTATCATGAAAAAGATAGGCTTTATGGCCAAGCATGGATTGATTTTTTATCGGCATGTAAAACCACGTTGGGTGTTGAAAGTGGTACCAGTGTGATGGATTTTACAGGTGACATAGAGAAAACTGTGAATGCCTATCAAATGAAACATCCCAAGGCATCGTTTCATGACGTTCAAACGAAATTTCTTTTGCCGCATGAGGGGAAATATCAGTTGAATCAAATTTCGCCCAGATGTTTCGAAGCCATTGCGCTTAAAACTGTGCTTGTATTGTATGAAGGAGCCTATTCGGGCATTCTGATTCCCGGCCGTCATTATATAGAACTTAAAAAAGATTTTAGTAATATTGATACCGTGCTTGCTTTAATTCGGGATGATGACTTTTTGCAGCAAATGGCTGATAGAGCCTTTGTTGAGGTTGGGCAAAATCCCGCTTATGGATATCCTGCTTATATTCAGTCGGTTGATGAAGTGATTTCATCTGAGTTTTTAGCGCGCAAAAAAGGGCGTTCTGTGTTCACTTATACAAAAGAAAGTTTCGAAAAAGACATGGGTATTTTATCGTTAAAAAGCAAGTTAACTGCTTATTTATTTCGTGTGTATCAGGGGTTACCTTATTCAACGCGCCAATGGGTTAGGGCCATTGTAAGGCCATTGAGATGAGTCGGCCAAACATTCTTTTTTTAGCAGATACAACCCATCAGGCTCAAGCGGTAACCGATCATATTCAAGCCGTTACAACTTCGAGGGTATTAGATTTTCACGTTTTAAATCCTTTGGTTTGTAAGACCATTGATAAACTTGATTTTGGTTTATTTGATGCGATTGGCCTGCATTATTCGATTAAACCTGATAATTATTATTATCTTTCATTGATGCTCCAGAAAAAAATAGCAGCCTATTCGGGTGTTAAATTTCTTTTTTTACAAGATGAATATCAGAAAGTGAATAAGACGCAAGATTATATTCATCGTTTAGGATTTGATATTTTATTTACATTGGTTAATGAAGCGCTTTTTGATATTGCATATCCTGATCCTCGTCTGAAATCACTTAAAAAAGTGCAGGTTTTAACAGGCTATGTTCAAGATGAAATGAAATTTATAGATGCTCCGCCTGTGTCAGATCGACCCATTGATGTGTCTTATCGTAGTCGACGATGCGATTATTGGTTGGGTTCTCTTGCGCATGAAAAAGAACAAATTGCTAGAGATTTTGTACACTATGCATCGGATGCTGATCTTACGCTTGATATCAGTGTTGAAGAGTCTTCTCGCATATACGGTGCTGGCTGGCTTAATTTATTGATGCAATCAAAAGCTGTTTTGGGCACGGAAAGTGGTGCAAGCTTGTGGGATTTTGATGAAAGTATTGCTAAAAAAACAAAACAATTTTTACGTCGTCACAAAAAATCAAGTTTTGAAGAGGTTTTTGAGCATGTATTAAAACCACATGATGGTGTTATTTTATATAATGCAATTTCACCTCGTGTTTTTGAGGCAGCAGCAACCAGAACGCCTATGATCATGTATCCTGGGTATTATAATGGGATTTGTCAGCCTGATGTGCATTATATCAAGCTTGAAAAAGACATTTCTAATGTGTTGGATGTTATCAAAAAAGTCAAAGATATTCCTTATTTGCAATCTGTTGCTGATAGAGCCTATATCGATTTGATTGAGTCTGATCAATATTCACAACATCGTTTTTCTACGCTCGTGAGTGATGTTATTCTTTCTAAAATTAAAAACGTACAACCGACCCCTATAGAACTGACCTCATCTTTAGAGCGGGTTATGCAATCTCATCGGTTGATTAATCGATGCCGTTGTTTGTTTACAGAAACGCGATTTATCATTCATAATTTTTTAAATTTATTGTTGGAACCCCAAGACACACTTTTTGACAAAATGAAGCGTTTAAAAGAAGGCTTAAAGCGTTATATTGCTTATGTTGTTCCGCGTTTAAAAAAATCGGGATGATTTTTCTATTGCTTTAAATTGAAGATTCGCTTTTATTCAAAATCAGTCTAAACTATACAGTGTGGTTTCTGAACTGTAATTGGATATGAATACTCATGGAGAATAACATGAAAGATACGAAAGATACGAAAAAATGTGATGTAATGAGTGGTTGTTGGACCCATCGCTCACAGGTGTTAGGTGCAGTTTTTTTAGTGATTGCAGCGATTTTAACCTTACTCACCCTGAATGGTTTTGGTATTTTGGGTATGTTTCTAGTTGGGATAATGCTTTGTCGACGTAAATCGATGGAATGTTGCTGTGGTTGTTCTTGTCATTCAATGATGGATGATAAATGCACCTCCACTGAACATAAAGACACACCGGTTAAAAAGAAGACGGTTAAAAAGTCTGCTTAAACACAAGGTTAAGTAACTTCTCACGTTGTCCCTGGTTGTGAAACGTATGGGGTGAGGAGTTACGTATTTTAAGGAACACGGTATGCTTAAACTGATGGGTTGCTTTTTCTTAATGGTGCTGTCTTCCTTAGGCTATTCAAAAGCTACACTCAATGTTACCGCGGATGCAACGTCAACTTATTTTGAAGTTTGTTTACCTGCAAATCCTACGACTGGCTATCAGTGGAGCGTTGTCGATTATGACCGTGCACACTTTAATTTGGTTAAAAGTCAATATGTAGGGGCGCAGGCACCACGGATGGGGCAGGGTGGTGAAATGCTCTTTCGGTTTAAATATAAAGTGGATGTGCAGTTACCTTCGTCCACAATCGTTCTTTTTTCTTATTCACGATATTTTGAACCTGGATCTGGTCAAAAACAGCGCGTTAATATCGTATTTAAATCTAAAAAAAAATAAATCTTGAATAGATATCTTGTAATGTTCCAGCACGTTATCTCTCAGATTAAAAAATAATGCGTTTTTTAAAAAGGACCCTTTAGCTTGATGATTTATTTATTTATGTTTATTTTTACGCTGTCCTTTGGCTTAACATGGGGTTTGCGTTCTTACGCTATTGCAAAGCAGATCATGGATACACCCAATCATCGAAGCGCACATACTGTTCCTACGCCTAGAGGAGGTGGGCTTGCTTTTGTTTTTTCAACGCTCATTGCAATTCCTTTTTTAAAAGAACTGGGTTTTCTTACGCCGGATGGAAGTCTTGCGTTAATGGCTGCGGGTGTTTTTGTCGCATCGTTAGGTTTTCTTGATGATCATGGGCACGTGGCACCTATTTGGCGATTAGTCGGACATTTTACGGCATGTATTTTGGCCCTGTATTGGATGGGAGGATTTCCTCCCCTTGTGTTATTTACCTGGACTTTATCTGGCGGCATGATTGTTAATGGTTTAGGTCTTTTATATTTGGTATGGTGTGTAAATTTGTATAACTTTATGGATGGAATTGACGGGCTAGCAGCAATTGAGGCTGTGACTGCATGTGCTGGTATGGCTTTTTTATATTGGCTTTGTGGGCAGCAAAGTCTTATGGTTTTACCGCTTGCGCTCATGGTAAGTGTAGGGGGGTTTTTATGCTGGAATTTTCCGCCTGCGCGTATTTTTATGGGAGATGCGGGTAGTGGGTTTCTTGGTTTTATTGTGGGTGTTTTATCGATTCAATCAGCATTTGTGAACCCTCAATTTTTTTGGAGCTGGCTTATTATTTTAGGTGTTTTTTTTGTTGACGCAACGTTTACATTGCTTCGGCGCCTAGGCCGTTTAGAAAAAATCTATGAAGCACACGCAACGCATGGATATCAATATGCGTCGCGATATTTTGGTCATCATGTGTCTGTGACAATGGGTATCATGATCATTAACGTTATTTGGTTATTTCCTATAGCGCTTTGTGTGGGATTGGATAAGTTAAATGGTTTGGTTGGGTTAATGATTGCTTATCTTCCCTTGGTGCTGCTAGCATATTCTTTTGATGCTGGAAAAAAATATAATATGGGGTAGATATATGTTAAAACGCGATATCTCAACAACCAATATTTTGATTGTTTCGGCAGGGGGCATGATAGGCTCTGGCTGGTTATTTAGTCCTTTTATCAGTGCTCAAATTGCTGGAAGTAATGCATTGGTGAGCTGGGTTATTGCGGCTTTGTTTATGTTGTTTATTGCTTTACCCTTATGTGAGCTCGGTACAATGTTTCCTGTGACGGGTGGTTTATCAAATTATCCAACGTATACTCATGGAAAAGACGTAGGATTTTTGTTCGCTTGGACGTCATGGCTATCCTATGTTGTGATGACCCCAATAGAAATCCAGGCCATCTTACAGTACGGGAGTCACTTTTTTCCTGGGTTGGTTGAAGGTGAATTTGCTTTGTCGGGCTATGGATATGTTGCTGCGACAACCATCATGCTTTTCGTGGTTTTTTTAAATTCTTATGGAATAAAACTCCTTGTGGAATGCAATAAATACGCGAGCATAATAAAATTTATACTTCCAAGCATCGCCATTGTTTCTTTGTTAGGACACCATCCTACGTATAGCAATCTTCACCTGACTTTAACGGATACAGCCAGTTGGGAAGATATTGCAACAGCGCTTTCAACGGGCGGCATTGTTTTTGCTTTTACAGGATTTCAAAATGGGCTGATGTTGGCCGGAGAAGTTAAAAATCCACAACGTAGTATTCCGATTGCTATTTTAGGTGCTGTACTGATTGGGTTTCTTATTTATTTTATGTTGCAGCTGAGTTTTCTTGTTGCCATACCAGAGACTTATTTGGTGCACGGGTGGAGTTCACTGAGTTATCCTGGGGATAGTGGTCCTTTGGTAGGTTTGACACTTTTGCTCGGGTTAGGGTGGGTGGCGTTATTATTGATGATTGATTCCGCTTTTTCACCTTTTGGAACAACGCTGGTTTATACGGCAGCAACATCACGTATTTTATACGGTATGGCGGTGAATCATCATTTACCGGAGATTTTTTTAAAGGTTAATAAGCATAAAATTCCTTATGTGGCTTTATACGCCAATTTATTGGTTGGGCTTTTGTCGTTCATGCCATTTCCTGGGTGGCAAAAATTAGTGGCGTTTTTGTCGTCAGCAAGTATTTTGTCCTATGGGGTGGGTCCCATTTGTTTGCTTGCAATGCGTAAACTTCAACCTGAAACCAAGCGTCCTTTTTGTTTGCCTTGGGCTGTGTTTTTCTCCCACGTGGCCTTTTATTTTTGTAACCTGATGCTGTATTGGTGTGGATTTCCCATTCTTTGGAAGCTTGATCTTGCGTTAATTTTGGGGTTAATCATTTATTTGGTTTACCATCGAAAATTAATATCGGGGAGTTGTTTACCTTTAGTATGGTTTATTGCTTATATGGGGTTGTTGTTTGTTTTTTCCTTGCTGGGTTCTTTTGGCGGGTTAGGGATTCTAGTTTTTCCGTACGATATGATCTGTTTACTACCGTTTAGTATTATCATTTTGTTATTATCTCAAGCGCTATTACGCCCCGAAACACACGAGTCTATTTCATGTGAGCTTGAATTGCCCACGGAACCCTACATCGTGTGATTTTTAAGATCCTTAAGGTTGCCTTAAGAAAGATAGGGTATAATTATGCCTCGGGTTTCATTGATTTTAATTTGATCAACTAGCCACATGAAAGATCACATCAACATGATTTTGTATGAAATTTGATGTATAATAGGGCCAATTGATTGTTTTGTTAGGGAGATATAAATATGTTAATTTTAACACGACGTATTGGAGAAGCACTGATTATTGGTGACGATGTCAATATTACAGTATTGGGCGTTAAAGGCAACCAGGTTCGTCTTGGCATTAATGCACCTAAAGATGTATCAGTACACCGAGAAGAAATTTATTTGCGTATTCAACAAGAAAAAGATGGTGATGAAACTGTTGTTGTTGATGAAGAACACGAAGAAGAACTCGCTTAATTTATAACTTACCACCATGTCATCCCGAGCATAGCGAGGGATCTCCGAATCTTAAACTGATGCTTGTATCAGGAGATCTCTCGTTGCACTCGAGATGACGCGCAGGCAATTAGGCAACGTCCCTAAAGTTTTTTTACAGCTTTCTCAACCATAATCTGAGCACATATTTTTCAGTTTATTTCGATCTACCCCCTCTCCCCTGAGGGATCCCCTCATATTTCTTCCCATCGCCATGCAAGAGAATTTTGTAGCACCTGCATGGCGTTTAAAATTCCTGACTCTATTATTTCACATTTTTTCTTGACCACTCTACAACCAAGATAAAAAAGAGAAAGCACTCGTTTT
>CANNJI010000049.1 GCA_947504875.1 Legionellaceae bacterium | reverse complement strand
CGAATTAAAAAATGGAATCGCCAATGGAAAATAAATCTTATTGAGGAGAACAACCCTCAGTGGTTAAATCTGGCCAACGGATTGTTTTGAGGGATGGTTTCCCGCCTGCGCGGGAATGACAGAGATTTTTTTGTCATGTACAGAGAGCAAAAGATTATTCAAGTAACAATATTTGTGGGCTAGGGTACGCCATCACAACCAATAAACAAAAATAAACAAAAACAACCACACCACATCAACAAAATGCCAATACCATGCGACTGCTTCAAATGCAAAATGACGCTCAGGTGTAAAGTGACCTCGGATTGCGCGAACCAAGATAACAGTTAACATCAGTGTACCAATTGTCACATGCAAACCATGAAATCCTGTGAGCATAAAAAAAGTTGTACCATAAATTCCGGCGTTCAATGTTAAATTCATCTCGGTATACGCCTCATGATACTCATAAGCTTGTAAAGATAAAAACAAGGCGCCTAAAAGAACGGTGAACAGTAATCCAACATTTAATTGATGTCGCTTATTCAGCTTTAAAGCCCAATGAGCCCATGTTACGGTTACACCGGAAGTTAGAAGAATAGCCGTATTAATAGCCGCCAATCCCCACGCACCCATTTTTTCATGCGCGCCCGCAAAAACGTAATTATCAGGATTCGTTAAAAGCGGCCATGTCGCTTGAAAACTTGGCCATAAGCTTGCGTGTGTTGCAGGGTGAAGTGGCAGCTCCCCCCCCAAGAGAGGAACACTCCAATAGCGGGAGAAAAATAACGCACCAAAAAAGGCGCTAAAAAAACAGACTTCAGAAAAAATAAACCAACACATCCCCCATCGGAAGGAGCGATCGACCTGCAGATCATACACATTTTTCTGATTTTCATAAATGACCTGACCAAACCATCCAAACATCATGATGGTTAACATCACCAGCCCTAATGCAAAAAGATAAGGACCATACCAATCTACATGCATCCAAGAGGCGGCGCCCACGAGCGTGGTTAATAGCCCTGTTGATGCCACAAGAGGCCAATGACTAGGCTTAGGTATATAATACGTGCCATGTGCTCCCATCGTATTTAGTTCTCCTTTGGATTGACGCGATCACTCACGTCAAATAATGTATAGGACAAGGTAATGGTTTTTACCTCTCTTGGTAAGTCACTGTCAACATGGAACAACAAAGGCATATCCATGGCTTCATGACCATTAAGGGTCTGCTGTGTAAAACAAAAGCATTCCGTTTTTTTTAAATATTTTGCCGCAACACCGGGTGTCACACTTGGGATTGCTTGCACCGTCATTCGATGGTCCGTTGTATTTTCAGCATAAAAAGCAAGCCGTGTAATTTCACCAGGGTGCACCTCAACCTTCTGCGTCTTAGGATAAAAAGCCCAGGGAACGCTCCCGCTGTTCGTTGCAACAAACTCAACAGTAACGACTCTATCACTTACGATTCGCGTATTGGCAGCATCATAAGCAATAGATGTTGCGTTTGTCTTCCCATTAATATTTAACGCTCGACATAAACTGTTGTATATAGGAACCAACGCAAAGCCAAATGCAAACATACCCAGAACAAGCAAACTTAGTATCAGCACCAATTTACGATGCTTTTTTTTCTTTAACGATTGTTTCACATCATTAAACCTAGTCAATCACAGGTGGGGTTGTAAAACTATGATAAGGCGGCGGTGAAGTCAGCGTCCATTCTAGTCCATGTGAACCTTCCCATACACGGCTTGTAGCCTTCTTCCCATGCTTAACTGTGCGTACAACATTATATAAAAATATCAGTTGTGATAAACCAAACATGAAAGCACCAATGGTTACAATCATATTAAAATTTGTGAATTGTAGTGCGTAGTCAGGGATCCGTCTTGGCATGCCTGCAAGTCCAAGGAAGTGCATTGGGAAAAATGCAATGTTGACAGAAATGGCGGACAACCAAAAATGCCATTTACCCAACGTCTCATTGTACATATGACCGGTCCACTTTGGGATCCAATAATAAGTCGCTGCAAAAAGTGAAAAAATCACCCCTGGAACGAGCACATAATGAAAATGCCCAACAACAAAATAAGTATCTTGATACTGGTAATCTGCAGGCACAAGCGCAAGCATTAATCCAGTAAATCCACCGATTGTAAAAAGAAAAACAAATGCGACAGCAAACAACATAGGGGTTTCAAAGGTCATAGCACCTTTAAACATGGTTGCAACCCAGTTAAACACTTTTATACCTGTAGGAACGGCTATAAGCATGGTGGTATACATAAAAAAGAGCTCGGCCCCCAGTGGAATCCCCGTGGTAAACATATGGTGAGCCCAAACAATAAAGGACAAAAAGGCAATGCACCCAGTTGCATAGACCATAAAATTATAACCAAAGAGTTTTTTACGACTAAACGTTGGAATAATTTCAGAGATAACACCAAAAGCAGGAAGAACCAATACATAGACTTCCGGATGACCAAAAAACCAAAAAATGTGTTGAAATAGAATGGGGTCCCCACCACCTGCCGCTTCAAAAAAACTGGTGCCAAAATGTCTGTCCGCCAACATCATCGTAACAGCACCGGCTAACACAGGCATGATTGCAATCAGTAAAAACGCAGTGACTAACCAAGTCCAAACAAACATAGGCATTTTCATCATCGTCATGCCTGGTGCTCTAAGATTTAAAATGGTCGCAATAATATTAATTGACCCCATAATCGACGACATTCCCATCATGTGAACCGAAAATATCATAAAATCGGTGCTTGGCGGTGCAAATTTGGTTGACAGCGGGGCATACATTGTCCAACCAAAATTTGGTCCGCCACCATCGTGAAAAAGCGTTGAAAACAGGAGCGCAAAAGCGAAGGGTAACAGCCAAAAACTCCAGTTATTGAGTCGTGGCAATGCCATGTCGGGGGCTCCTATCATCATAGGAATTTGCCAATTGGCCATACCCGTAAATGCAGGCATGACAACCCCAAACAGCATGATAAGTCCATGCATTGTGGTCATCTGATTGAAAAAATTTGGATCAATAAAGCGTTGCCCAGGTTCAAAAAGCTCTGCTCGAATCAATAACGCCATTGCCCCTGCAACAAAAAAACTTATCATGGCAAGCCACAAATACAGTGTGCCTATATCCTTATGATTGGTTGTAAAAAGCCATCGCTTAATAAACCCAAAAAAACCTTTCCCTTTATCAGGCCCATGGTCATCATGTTCATTGAATATATCGGTGACGATATGGCTCATTAGAAACCTCCTGCTTGAGCTTTATTAACCCGTTTGGGTATTTTCTTGTTCTTGATTCGTTCTGCAGCAACCTCTGCAGGTTGAATGAGTTCAGCTGTGTCATTTTTCCAGGCATTGCGCTCATAAGTTGTGATAGACGCAATTTCTTCATCAGATAACTGATCCGCGTAGCTTTGCATGGCTGAACCAGGTACACCTTTCAAAATTAAATTAATATGCCTAGATTGAGGATGCCCAACTGCAATAGAACTTCCTTTTAAGGCTGGGTAAAGTGGTGGAATACCCCGGCCATCGACCTGATGGCACGCAGCACAAATCATATCGTATTTTTCTTTTCCAAGGGTCATGAGTTCATCACGCGTCATCGTACGCGAAGCTGGTTTATCTTGACTAAGTTTATCCTTTTGCTTTGCTACCCAAACGGCAAAGTCTTCTTCCGAAACAGCCTGAACCACAATGGGCATAAATCCATGATAAAGACCACAAAGCTCAGCACATTGTCCACGATAAAATCCTGGTTTATCAATCCGGGCCCAAGCCTCATGCATAAAGCCAGGAATAGCATCACGTTTAATTCCTAGCTCAGGGACCCACCACGAATGTACAACATCATTCGAGGTCACAAGAAATCTAATTTTTTTATGTATCGGCACAACCACTGGATTATCAACCTCAAGTAGATAATGCTCATTTTTGGGTGCTTTATTTTGTAGTTGATCATATGGCGTTGATAAACTACTAAAATAGCTTATTCCTTGATCCAAGTAGTTGTATTGCCATTTCCATTGATAGCCTACGACCTTAATGGTCAGATAAGCATTATCCGTGTCATCCAAGCGCATTAAAATTTTAGTCGCAGGAACTGCCAATCCAACTAAAATAATAAAGGGGATAATGGTCCAGATGATTTCAAACCGCAAATTATCATGGAAAGTAGCCGGTTTATGACCTTTTGATTTACGATGATGAATAAGGGAATAAATCATCACCCCAAACACAAGAATGCCAATGATAGTGCAAATGAGCATGCCAATCATATGCAGATTATACATATCACGACTTAAAGGGGTGACCCCTCTAAACATATTCAATTGCCATGGGTCTGGTGCCGCAAACAACTGCGTCATAAAGGCCCATAAACATAAGCAAAATAAACCCTTAAGGATTTTTAATTGATTTAACATCCCCTTTCCTTACTCTGTTTTACTTGATTTTTTATTATCATGCTCTGTTGTACCCAAAGGCTCTGGGTAAAGCGCGCCGCCATTCGATTCAACATCAATCCATTGTGACCGGGTTAAAGATTCTTCGAGAATATAATCAACCGCCGCAATGATGTCATTATCTGAACAAGTAACACAAGCCCCTCTGATGGGCATGCTATTGTACCCTTTGATTGCGTGCCGATAAAGACCAGGCAATCCGCTGTCGATTAATCGTGACATCCATGAAGGGCCACTCCCGATGATAGGGGCGGTCATTTTCCCGTCTTGATGACAAATAGAACACACCTGTCGATAGATTTCTCTTCCACGAGCAATGGTCGGTTTATCATCAGAAGGTTTGATTGCACGGGGGTCAACCGTACTCACGGTTTTTAAATAAGTTGCTATGGCAAGCCTATCATCCTCCGTCATGTAATTCAGACTGTCGTGGTTCACCTCTGACATCGGCCCAGCGACTGGTCCTGCATTATTTAAAAGCTCATTACTTACAAAAAAATGAGCTATTTCTTCAGTGGACAAATCCATCAGGGTATCTTTCGTTAGACTGGGCGCCCAGTAACCATCGATGAATGCGCCTGTTAAATAATACTGCGTTTTAGAACCCCCCAATGGATTAATTGGGGTGTGGCACATGCTGCAATGTCCTAGCCCATCGACAATATATTTGCCTCGATTCCATTGAGCTGATTGTGCTTTATCTTCTGAGAATAAATTATTCGGATAAAAAAACAATACATTCCAGCCTACCAATGCCATTCGCGCGCCTGGAATGCCAAAGGGAAAGGGCAACGGTTTATTTTCTTGCTCAACAGCCGGAATACTCATGAAATATGCATAAAGTGCCCGAGCATCGTCTTCTGTGATATTAGCAAAGCTCGTGTAGGGAAATACAGGGAAATAATGTTGCTTTTGTGGATTTTTCCCTTCTTTTAATGCACGAATAAAATCAGTTTCTGTCCAATTGCCTATCCCTGTCTTTTTATCAGGTGTAATATTTGGGCTATAAAAAGTTCCAAAGGGCGTAGCAATGGGCAACCCCCCCGCATACACCCCAGTTCCTGCATCCATATTTGTATGACAAGCAATGCAGTCACCCATTTTGGATAAGTATTCACCTTTTCTAGCGAGTGCATTATCCTTTTCAGCAAGGATTGTTGGATAAGTCGGATAAATGGCTTTATCTACTGTCGTTAATGCCGCTGCAGAAAAGCAACAAGTCATCATGATGCATCCGATTAACGTTTTGTTTTTAAACAAAGAGCCCACGCTCCCTCCTTTATACCGACTGATATTTTCATTACACGTAATATAATTCCTGATTTTATACGCTGCACGCCATAAGTTGCAAATGAGAATCATATAAATTGATGGATTATATCAATTTTATATCGCTCATGTTAAAATCGCGGCCTTACAATTCACACAAGGCGACCATTATGGGCAATATGCGCGCAAGCCATCCCCCATCACTTCGTATATTCTTCACAACTGAAATGTGGGAACGCTATGGATTTTATGTTGTTCAAACCTTATTGGCTCTTTTTCTTTCCCTACACTTCAAGTGGGATGATAAAGCAGTCTATGCTCTTGTTGGATCGTTTACAGCACTGACTTATGTTTCACCCGTGATTGGGGGCTGGATTGCTGATTATTTAATCGGCCAAAAACGTGCGATCCTCGCCGGCGCCGTGATCTTACTTTTTGCTTATATTGCATTGATGACCCTTGCTTTGGGTGGTAGTTCAACACTTGGTCTTACAGCATCACTTGCGGGTATTGCCGTGGGCACTGGGTTGTTAAAGCCTAATATTTCTTCTTTACTGGGTAATGAATACCCCGAAGATTCACCTTTACGAGATGCCGGATTTACTTTCTTTTATATGGGGATCACCAGCGGCATTATACTAGGAAGCACAGTACCAGGGGTACTCAACTACCATTTTGGTTGGCCCATATCCTTCATGAGTGCTGCATTTGGTATGGTTATTGCCATTGCAATATTTTCTTTTGGATGCCATCGCTACAAAATTGCCGATTATAGCACCTACCAGTATGAGTTTAAAAACCTGGTTCTTGCAGGGTTTATCATGACGAGCATGTGGATTGCTTCATTTTTTATTCTTCATTATCCTGCCGTTGCAAATTCAGTTTTTATCAGCATCGTCATTTTATCACTTGTGTACTTTATTTATTCCGCACAACAAGAACCCTGCGCCCTACTTACTCGAAAAATCTGGATTATCGCTTTACTTTGTGTGATTTCAGCAATGTTTTGGGCGCTTTATTTTCAAATGTTTATGTCTTTAACGTTATTTATTACGCGCAGCGTAGAACCAAGCCTCTTTGGTATTCAGTTTCCAGCACCTTATTATGTCAGCATCCAAAGTTTAGGGGCCATTATCTTTGGATTTCTTATCTTATGGCATCGCAAAAAAAAGATAAAGGCCGTAAAACAAAGTGGCGACTATGCCAATAAATTTGTTTATGCCATGTGTTTCATGACCCTTGGTTATCTGATCATTTCTGCAGTCTGTCATTATAATACCGGTTTGGCATTGATATCGCCCCTTTTGATTATTCCTGCATACTTAGTGTTTTCATTGGCCGAACTCTATTTATATCCTGTGGGCTTATCTGCAATCACCGTTCTTGCCAGTAGGAAAAAAGTAAGTACCATGATGGGCATATTTTTAGTCTCCCTCGGTATTGGAGGTTTCTTATCAGGAAAGCTCGCCTATCTCACAGCAATTCCTACAGGAGAAACATCTGCCATCATAATAAATGCACACTATGCGCTAGCATTTAATAAACTTTTGTTCATCCTGCTCGGTGCAACGCTTCTTTGTATAGGTATTAATTTTCTTATTCATTATTTATTAAAAGGGGATCGCGTCAATTTAACGTGACAAAAAAAAAAGAATTAGATAAACTCAACGTCTTGCATGTGGCTCTTATCGGACTTATTTCTTACTCCATGATATTAAGATATTTACCTAATTTTTTTACTGTAGCGCGGCTTTTCCTCATCGCGCCATTTCTCTATTATCTTTACACCACGCAATATGAGATTTCTTTTTATATTTTCTTAATCGCAGGATTTACTGATGGTCTTGATGGGTGGCTTGCTCGGCAGTTTCACTGGAAGAGCCGTTTTGGTTCATTTGTTGACCCTCTGGCGGATAAGCTCCTGATTGCATCCAGTTTTATTTCTCTTGCATACCTTGGGCACTTGCCCTGGTGGCTTGTGGCATTGGTTTTTCTTCGTGATCTAACCATCTCATTCGGAGTTCTGGCATTATACACATTCATTAAAAAAAGGCCTAATTTCAAACCGAGCTTGCTCAGTAAAATCAATACGGTTTTACAGCTTGCACTTGTTACTTTTTGTCTTTTTGAGCTGGCATTCACACAAAAAGAACCTTGGATTACAACGTCGCTTATTATTTTAACAACCATCACAACAACCGCGACGTATGTTGATTATGTTATGTTTTGGGGAGAAAAAGCATTTAAGGGTGCTCTACGCAAGCCATGAATCACCAACTTGCTTTAGCAATTCAATTAAATGATGAAGCAACCTTGGCTGACTTTTGTTGGGATCAAAATAAACTTCTCGAAAAACAGTTGCTCCAAACCATTGCGGGAGAAGAACCTCATATCGTGTATCTCTGGGGCCAAAGCGGCAACGGAAAGTCACATCTACTCCAAGCCTGTTGCCAAGCATCAAGTCCTGAGCGACCCGCCATTTACCTGCCACTTACAACGCTAAAAGAATGGGGGCCAAGTATTCTCGATGGTCTTGATACACAAGCATTACTCTGCATTGATGATCTCGACGCCATCGCTGGTGACAAAAACTGGGAAGAGGCGATATTCCATTTGTTCAACCGCATCAAAGATAACGAACATACAAGTCTGATTTTTACGAGTCAGTATGCACCACGACATATCCCCATCACACTTGCCGATCTTAAATCGCGCTTAAGTTGGGGCTTGGTTGTCCTTATCAATGCGTTAGACGATCACAGTAAAATAAAAACAATCTGTCTTCACGCAAAGAAAAGAGGATTTGAATTACCAGAAACTGTCGCACAGTTTTTGGTTAATCGATCCGCTCGGAATATGCATGATCTTCATATACTACTCAATCAATTAGACAATGCCTCACTCATTGCACAACGAAAAATTACAATCCCTTTTGTAAAACAATGGTTAAATATTTAACGGCTTCTGAGGTAACCACGCCTGATTTATACAATTCAAGCACTCAAGCTTAAACCAAGTTCAGCTTCATTTTGTGCCTCAGAGAAATGTGGCGGCACAACGGCAGGCGGATTAAAAAATCGTAACCCATGTAACGTTCGGCTCAATTGACGAACCTGCGCGTTTAGGCCTGAGTTTTCTTCGCCTATTTTTTGATGATATTCAACGTGCTTGAGTAACGTGTTAAGCTTCTGTTGCGTTGCATTGGTTACATCCGGATCCAATAAAAGATCTAATTTATGCTGTTCCAAACCAAACCAACGATTAACAATATTCTCTATATCAGGCCCATTAATTTTCCAATGCACCCACCACGAGGAAAAACCAACGGAACAACAAAACAAAAGTGCTGGCCATGTCATTAAACTCGCCGGATAAAAAAATATAACAACCGCTTGTGCTGAAAAAAAACCATTACCAAAAAACATGACCCCAACAAGCATCGCCATCATACGCTTCATCCAATACAATGACTGCTGCTTTAGCGCCCGCCGATAAACACTGCGCACGTTATCTAAACCCGTATGCTGGTGCAAAAGATGTGTGACTTGTTGATGATATTCTTGTAAATCGGCCAGTGATTTCGTGCGAAAAATCCCCTTCTCAATTCGATCTGATTGATCATGAATATCATCCAACACAGCAATTGCCTTGTCTAAAGACACTGACGTGAGACTTAAAGTTAAACCCAATGTTTCAGTAACATCATGCAGATCAGTATGGTAAAAAATAACACTTGAAATGATTGCAAATGCTAACCCGATTGCACAAACAAAAGCGCCTGGCGTTGAAAAAAACCATCCCATAAAAGCAACGATACCATCAAATCCTTCGCATAATGAGCATATAGTCCCTGCAATCAAAAGCAACCAAAGCTGATAAACATAAGGCCTTTTTTTATCAATAGCCATTACCTACTTCCCATCATCCGAACTAAATAAGGAGCGTTCATCATCAAAAGAATGGATATAAAAAATGCGCTCAAACCTATCACACCAAAAACACTTGTATACGTTAACAAAGAAGCGAGGCCAACTTCAGCAGAGCCAGAGACATGCGTTAGCGAAGCAACGAAAGCACCCGTGAATCCCGCAATTGAAGACGTAAAAAACCACATCCCCATAACAAATCCGCGCATCTGCCAAGGAACAAGTTCAGCAACCATTGCAACACCCAGCGCCGAAACAAAAAGCTCACCTAAACTTTGAAAAAAATAACTCGTAACTACCCATAAAGGGGATATGAGGATGCTCTCATTATACGCATAACGAGAAAAATATAATACAGAAAAACTAATTCCGCAACAAAACATTCCGATTGAAAATTTGTAGGGTACTGAAATATGAATTCCTCGTTGTGATAATTTTGAATAACACATCGCAAGTAACGGCGCTAAGATAACTATCCAAATTGGATTCAACGCTTGAAAACTTTGTGGGTCTATCGACAAGCCAAAAATTGATGTCCGCACATGATGCACAACAAAGACCGTAAGAGACGTAGGCATTTGCTGATACAACGTGAAAAAAGCAACCCCTTCTGCCATGAGAATGAGTGCAACTAACATTTGACGCTTAATTTTTCCAGGGTACATTCGCATTTGATGAATATAATAAAGAACGCAACCTGCTATCACGACACCTAAGACGCGCTTCATTAAAAAAGGATTTTGTAATAAATAAGATGCCAACACACTCAGGACGACAACACCAAACACTACAGTCAACCATAAAAATATCGAGACTGAACGATTATCTGCATTGGTTTGAATCGCTTGAATGTCTTGTCTATGAAAAAAATAATTGGATATAGCCAATAATATTCCAACAAAACTTGCAAAATACGCATAAGAATAACCAAAGCGTGTCGATAGAAAAGGGCCAATAATTAATGCGAGTATGGAGCCTAAATTAATTGCCATATAATACAAAGTGAAGGCTTCATGAATGCGTGGATCATCCTCTCGAAAGCATGTTGATAGTAAATTCGATGGATTAGACTTAAAAAGGCCATTTCCGACTGCAATGAGCCCTAAAGAACAAAAGAAATACTGTTGATTGACGACTGACAAAGAAAAGTAGCCCATGGCAAGCACACAAAGCCCAAACCATATGGCTCTTTTTGTACCTAGAACCCGATCACCCAGCAGCCCCCCAAGCGAGACCAAGCCATACATCAACGAGAAAAATGCACCATACGTATAATAGGCATCAACATTGCTCATTTTAAGAAAACGAATAAAATAGAGCGTTAAAATACCTTGTGTTGTATAAAAACCAAACCGCTCCCAAATTTCAAGCATGAAAATCATGTAAAATGCACGGGGTTGTTGACTAAATCCAAACATTATTGCGTTTTCCTCTTGTTATACTTGCAATCTCGGCCACCAATGACTATATTTTGCTATATCTAATATAAAAAAAATTGATACGTCATGGCTAAAATAGCCCTTTATTTAGCCGGCGGAGGCGCTCGTGGAGCCTACCAAGCCGGAGTATTAAAAGCCATACACGAAATCTTAAATGCAAGAACATGTCCCTTTAGCATGATAACAGGTGTTAGCGTTGGTAGTATCAATGCTGCAATTTTAGCCCAGCATGCGGATAACTTCGAAAAAGGCATCGAAAAACTTGATAACCTCTGGCGTAATATTCACTGCCAACAAATCTACAACGCAAGTAACTATGCGCTCAGTAAATCTGTTGCGAGAAATCTAAGTCATTTTATTGTTAAACAACAAAAAACAGGGCATTTATTAGATACTGAACCACTGCATGATTTTATCACGAATAATATTAGCTTTACAAAAATCAAAAAAAATATTGAACAAGGACACCTCGACACCATGGAGGTGATCACCAATTGTTATGAGACACAACAAACCATTTCGTTTTATGAGCACAATAACCCAGATTTTGAAGATTGGCATTACCCACGACACACGAGTCAACGCGCAAACATTAAAAAAGAACATATTTTAGCGTCCAGCGCATTGCCTCTATTCTTTCCAACCATTGAAATCAATGGATTTCATTATGGCGATGGAAGCATCGGTTTAGTTTCTCCTTTACGTGGGGGGTTACGTTTTAATGTTCAAAAAATATTAATTATAGGCACACGTGCATTACCAAACTTAAATCATGTCGAATCTCTTCGTGGATCAGACATTGGATTTGCACATGTTCTAGGAAATATGCTAAATGGCTTGTTTCTTGATAACCTCGATCGGGATATTGAAACAGTCAACCGCATGAATGAAATTGCCCGTCTACTATCCATATGGAAAAAACGCTATGCACCATGGCGACCGGTTGAAACATTACATCTTCGGCCCAGTGAAAACATTGGTAAAATTGCCGAAGATAAATATCAAACCATGCCAACCTTATTGCGCACCTTACTCAATGTATTAGGTGCTCAACACCATTCAGGCGATCTCTTAAGTTTCTTGCTTTTTGAAAAAGAGTTCACACAAGAGCTGATCCGCTTAGGGTATGAGGATACACTTGCAAATAGAGCTGGCATCAAAGAATTTTTTTCATGATGTTCGCACGGTTTCATTATGCGTGTACACCAATATACGATTAGCCATACGAAATCGTTCAAAGAAACGCTCTATTCTATCCATGGCCTCACATAAGTCATTCAAATGAGGTAAAAATACAATACGAAAATGGTCATGCTCCGGCCAATTAAACCCTGTTCCCTGTACCACCAACACTTTTTCTTCTAATAATAATTGCTTAACCAAATCTTGGTCTTGCTCAAAAGGATACATTGCGCGATCAAACTTTGGAAAAAGATACAATGCACCCTCAGGTTTTACACAGGAGAGTCCTGGGATCTGACTAATTCGATCAAAAATGTACGCGCGTTGTTGATGTAGTCGACCTGTTGGTGCCGTTAAATCATAAATACTCTGATAACCGCCTAATGCAGACTGAATAACAAATTGACTGGGCACATTTGCGCATAACCGCATAGACGCAAGAATATTTAACCCCTCGACTAAATCCTGTGCCATGTTTTTAGGGCCTGATATAAACATCCAACCTGAACGATAACCTGCTGCGCGATAGGCTTTTGATAAGCCATTAAAAGTAAAGCACAAAACATCATCGGCAAGTGATGCAAGCGGTATATGCTTGGCCGTATCATATAAAATTTTCTCATAGATTTCGTCCGCAAACAGGATAAGTTCGTGCTCACGAGCAATATCGATTAATCCGTCTAATATTTCTTTTGGATAAACAGCACCCGTTGGATTATTAGGATTAATCACGACAAGGCCTACTGTTTTATCTGTGATCTTACAACGAATATCATCGAGATCAGGCCACCAATGTGCCGATTCATCACATCGGTAATGAACGGGAGTCCCGCCACTCAAAGCAACTGCTGCGGTCCATAAAGGATAGTCTGGTGCAGGAATTAATATTTCATCGCCGCCATTTAATAGCCCCTGCATCGCCATAACAATCAGTTCTGAAACACCATTACCAATATAAATATCATCGATGCCTATCTCTTTAATTTGTTGTAACTGCGCGTATTGCATGATCGCTTTGCGTGCAGAAAATAACCCCTTTGAATCACAATACCCTGCGGCCTCTGGCAAATTACGTATCAAATCTTGAACCAACTCATTCGGTGGTTCAAATCCAAAAGGGTACAAATTACCAATATTAAGCTTAATGATTTGATGACCATCAGCTTCCAATGCCGCCACTGAATTAAGAATAGGACCACGAATGTCATAACAAACATGCTTTAACTTTTCAGATTTTTTAATTTGGCGCATTGAATTAGCCTAAAACGAAATTTGTTTAAATTGTACCCAACAGATGCAAGGGAATCAACCTGTTGTTTTGTTCTTGCGGCTTTGTGTGTTTAATTCATTTAAAACATAGAGACTTGTTTTTTGCGCATGACGATCATGTATTATAATCGTTTAGCTTAAGGAAAGAACATGATTATCCCGTCTTTTGCAGAGGTTCTTGACGAACTAAAGAACTTGAAATCAAATCAACGCAAACCTATCGCGCAAATTGCCACGCAATTATGAGGCTCGGCCGGGATTCAGACGAAAAAGACCATTAACTGATAGAAGGTAACTCCCCGCCACCTCATGTATGGAGTGGGGCGTTACAAAAATTCAAAGATATGAGCATAAAACGCCTTTAGAAAAAAACGGGCTGGGGCGACTCAACCCTGGATATGATTTTAAGGGCAGACTTTTGGCAGAGGCAAACTCTTTGTGCGCAAAAATTTTGCACAATGCAACTTGATGACTATACTAAATAAAATAAATACATAAAATTACGCCAGGGAGCTTTATCATGAATAAACAAAAAGCTTTAAATATTCTTGGTTTTGAGACAAAAGATGGAGAACCAACTGCTGAATCAATCAGGAGCAAGTACTTGATAAAAGCGAAAGAATATCATCCTGATAAACATTCTAGTAAACCTAAGGAAGAACAGGATAGATACGCTGAACTTTTTAAAGCGCTTGGCGACGCTCGTGATGTTTTAATTGCAACGACTGTCGAAGAGATCGCTCATGATCCTGACGAAGATGACGTTACCTTACGTCAAGAGATAGAGGAGGTTCTGAACAACATGGGACTTACTGTGCCAAACAATATCAGCGCCTTATCAGAAACCGACTTAAATAAAGTTCATATTGCTTTAGTAGAGCTTGTTGAACAAGACATTCTGAATCAAGATAGCTGTAACCGGATATTTCAAGACCCGGCACACGCCGAAAATTATGCTTATTATTTCGTTATTACTCATTTGATAAGTGCCGCTGGTGTAACTTTACCTGACTTATCTCCTGAAAATGCAAACAAAAAGTTGATGGAAATGTGTGCTGATCTATCTGCAGCACATCAATTAAATGAAAAAAACATGGCCATGCTACTTGATAATAGGCTTGATCCGATGACTCAATATGCGATATTGAAGTGCATCGTGGTTTTAGCTAAGTTCGATCTTTATTCAATTGAAAATCAATCATTTATTTCAAATTATATAACAGCATTTGGTAGCCTAAAACATTATAATCTTGGCAAAGAAATGAGTTGGGCTCATAGTAAAACTAATTGTGAAAAGGTTTTGAGTGCAGCAAAACAGGAATTAGCTTGGCAATTATATCGCGATGCAGAACGTTCTTTGAAAACTGCCGAGTCATCATCTTCAGCTATATTAAGAGAGCCTCCTGTGCAGCCTGCTCGAAGAACTACAGATCAGGCTATAACCCCGGATAAAAGGCCCATGTATTTTGAGGCAATCAGTGCATTTGCTCAAAAATTTCCATGGGTATTTAAATCCAATCGAGAAATGATCTTGCGTAATTTAACTGATGCGTTATCTCAGCAATCCCCTCATTTTTGATCACCAAAAAAATCAGTCCAAAACCCTTGCTGCTGCAGTAAATTATCAAAATTTTGCATCAGATTGTCCTGCTCTTCCTGAGTAAATCGGAAGAAAAATCGGTAATAAAATTGACCTTGTCGAAATAAAGAATGTGTTCTGGTTTTTACTGTATTTACTTTAAGTTTTTTATCAAATCCAATTTGTTCACCAGCCTGCCCAAGAACAACCAAAAGAAGGTAGGAAAGTGCTAAAACAAGCATTAAACGATCTCGGCGTTCACATGATTTAATGTGAGTTTGCTCAAGTCCCATGCCAAAGCGGCCATCCTTGAGATCGCGAAAAAATGGCTCAATTTTCCATCTTTTTGAATAACTACTAATGATTTCACTTGTTTTTAGATTAGTATTGCTGGCAAGGAGCCAAGCCGCTTTCATTCCTTTGTCTTTAACAGCAACAAATTGTTTTATTGGGTACTCTGTCAGTGTGATAAATGCATTTTTTAAACCTAGACTTCGACCATCAGGCTTTAACCAATTAGCAGCCTTGTTTTTGATGTTTTTGATGTTTTTGTGTATGATGGTAGTGTTAGATTTAATCCGAATGGTATATTTAAATCCAAGTTCCTCGTCGAGAAAACGAAAGAATTTTTGATCGGCGAAGCCTCTGTCAGCAAGTAAGGTAACCTTAACATCAGCTGGCAACACTGTTTTCAAGCGGCTGAGCAATTGATCCTCATAACGTGCTCGATTGTGTTTAGGCTGCTTTTTATCAGCTGATTTCCACAACAGAGGAGTAGCAATCCCCTTACCAGTTACGATGTTTAAACTAAGCATCGACTGTTCATCATCAAAAAATGAAGTCCAATCAAGCGCGACCATAATTTCTTTATGATCAGCCAATACATATGTGACCCATGGCGCTGATAAATCCCAGACTGAAACTCCTTTGTTGCTCAACAGTCGATCAATCTGTTTGGCTGCGTGCTTTTTATTACCTCCTCGTGTATCAACCAAACCCTCTGCCATTCGGTGCAAAAAAAGCGACTCACTAGCGAGCAGCCCCATCGCTGCATAGGCAATCGATAGTTGTCTCTTTTTGTGTAAATCATCACCGTAAATTTCTTTGATAACAGATGAAATTTTGACTAATTTGTCAGCTGAATCGGCTTTCATTGAAGTATTACTCCTCATTTAAAAATGAGAATAATGATCCTTTTTATATTTTCATCAAGAGCTTAAGCTGGGTTTATCTAAATTAATTTGAGGGGATCAGTGAGATGCGTTATTCAATGAGGACATTACCATAGAGCTGTTTAAACAGATGCCACCTCCTGCAACGTTTATTGAATTATTTTTCTCATGTGAGAACGCTTCCATCGTGCTAAATGAAGGATTATTAACAATTGAGTCATTGAGAGAATACGTAACTTGGTGCGATGGTTCTTACGACCAGTTGTTAGGAATAAAAAGTTTACTAGACGAAAACGGGTTAACTGCTTTGCGAAAAGAATTGTTTACGTTAGACGACTTGAAACATTTTTATGGAGCTGATGGGTTTGCGCAAGAAATTAAGCGCATATTAATAAAAGATTCATTGGAAGCCAGAGCGCACAAGACGGCAGAACCTGTAACACCGCAGCCAACTACTCCAGAGCCTTCAAGAAATGTTTCGGAGCAGCCCTCGAGTACAACACCCCGCTCTTCTCCACCGGAAAAAGCGACGAGTGCTTTTAGAGAACAACTAGGCAAAATTAAAGATGAGAAAACTCCAAGCGCAAGTGCTGCTCCCCCATCAGACCATCCTAAAAAAAGGACAAGTTTTTTTAAACGAGCAGTCAATTACATCAGAGGAAAAAATACTGATAACGCAAGTGATAAAAAACCTAAGGGTCCACTATAATGCGGCTCTTCTGCGCATCTGTAGAAATTAATCATGCGTAAATTTCGAACCCTTGGAAGTCGAGAAACAAGCGCTGAAAAATAGTTTTAACAACCGAGAACCCGTAGCACCGTATTTTGGCTACTTTGATTTTATTATTCATTCCCTCAACAAAGCCGGCTTGCATTTGACCAGGTCAGAATCAAGGTGCCCCTCACCGAGAATACATAAAAAATCAATTTCAGCAAATAACTCTGGCGCAGAGGTAAATTCTCTGTGCGAAAAATTTCGCGTAGGTGCTTCAACGCGTTGATTCAGCGATGCAATAAAACGTGTTAAATTATCACGATGATTAGCGTCTGACATGCGCATAATAAATTCCTCATCAGCCTGACCGTGTAAGCATTATACACAAAGACATTTTTTAGATCAATAAAAACGATAACTTACCCAGAGCAACGTGCCCCTAAGGGACGGACCCCATGCCAAATATAAAACGATTCAGCTGCCTGCTCAACCAGCATCCCATAACCATCTATAGCATGCGCACCTGATTGACGAGCCCAAACAACAAAAGGGGTATCCCTTGTTTTTGAATAAGATAAATCATAACAAAAGGGACTTCCTTGAAGCCAAGACACAGGAAACGGGGTTTCATTGGCCGATAAACTAGATGACGTTGCGTTCACCAAGATATCAAACGCCCCAGATACATCAGCCATCGTTGGTGCGCGACTAATCCCAGGAGCTAAACGCTGCAAAGCCTCTGCTTTGTCCTGGCTGCGATTAACCACAACAACTTCCTTGGGTTTCTCATCCAATAACGCATGAACAATACCTCGTGCAGCGCCCCCCGCACCAATCAAAAGCACTCGCGCGTCAGCAACAGACACATGACGGGATAAATCCTTTATCAACCCAATGCCATCAGTATTATCAGCATAAAGCTTGCCCTCATGCATCCAAAGCGTATTCGCAACACCCGCCTGTTGTGAACGTTGCGTTTGCAGATCACTGAGCATGAACGCGCGCTGTTTAAAAGGAAGGGTAATATTAAGTCCCTGACCACCGCCTTCAAAAAAGCTTAAAACTTGCGCTTCAAATTGATCAAGATCAACAAAAATTTTATCGTACACCATTGTACGCATTGTTTGACGCGCAAAAGTTGCATGAATATCTGGCGATAAACTATGCGCAATCGGATTACCCATCACAGCATAACGCGCGATCATTTTTCTAGACTCTTATGAACAAGTTCACTTACATCCCGTGATAGTTTAACGGAAGCAAGACGTGTTAACTGTTGCAACATCAAATCTTGTCTTGTCTTATCATAGCGCTGCCAACGCGTAAAAGGTGTTGCTAAACGCGCCGCAATTTGAGGGTTAATTGCATCCAATTCAAGGATACAATCCGTTAAAAAAGCATAGCCTTGACCATCAATTGCGTGAAAATGCCGTGGATTACCCTGGCAAAACGCGCCAATAACCGCTCGAACTTTATTAGGATTTTTAAAATTAAAATCTGGATGCTTAAGTAACTGTTTAACACGGTCAAGTGCTCCGGAATGATCACTGGACGCTTGTAAGCCAAACCACTTATCTAACACAAGTGCATTACCCTTCCACTGCTGATAAAACCTATCAATTGAACCAATTCGAAGGGTTTCATTGTGTCCATTGACAAGCAAGCCAAAACTTCCGATTTGATCGGTCATTGTTTGTGCCATT
>CANNJI010000048.1 GCA_947504875.1 Legionellaceae bacterium | reverse complement strand
TGCAGGATGTAGATCCAGACTTTTTGATGCTTCTACTCGCGTATACCCTTGCTCAATTACAAGGCTGATAGCGTCTCTCTTGAACTCTTTTGAAAACTCTCTTTTCATTTTTTAATCCCAAGTTTAAGATCACGATCTTAACTGAGTGTGTGCATCTATTAAACCACGTCAAACCTATTGTATTGAAGAAATATTTGCAGAAAAATTGCGTGCATTGGTTGAGCGCATGAGACCTAGAGATTTATATGACATTGTCCATTTGTTCGATGATCCACGATGGGCTCCTAATCATGAGCGAGTTCTTGCTGCATTGAGTAAGAAGCGTGCATTTAAAAAAGTAAAAGTACCTACTTTGGATCTTATTAATGTGATGCCTGGTAAGTCCGATCTTATGGCAGACTGGGACGATATGCTAGCACATCAAATCTATGGACTTCAGTCACCTGAGTATTACTGGGAAAAACTACCACCCGTATTTAGCTGGTTGTATAATTTATAGGTAATCATAATATGAAATATGATCAATCAAAAATAGATGAAATGGCAATGACCTTGTTGTATATCAGTAGCTTTCAAGATGGGCGCGTTTGGAAAGGGTATGATTGGGATATTCTTGAACGATTGCATGAAAACGGACTCATAAGCGATCCTGTTGGAAAAGCAAAAAGTTTTTTTCTAACTGAAAAAGGTATGAGATTGGGGGAAGCGTTAGCACAAAAATTATGTGTGGATTGAATGATAAATCAGTAATAGCTGTCACAATTTATAGAATAATTCGTGATAAGACTATAGTTGTTCAATGGGGTTAGATTAGATTGGTCTATTTTATATCAATTTAATCTGAACCCATTGATTGAAGAAAAAAAAGAGCAAAAGGCAAGACGCGACCCCATTGTCATTGACCCCATTGTCATTTCGACCCCATTGTCATTAAAAGGCAAGACGCGACGCCGTTGTCGTTTTTTTGGTTGGAATTTAATCCATTGAAGTTTCTATGTTACAGTAAAATACGCAAAAGTCCCGAAGGTGTGTTTTAATACTTTTGGATGCTATAGAAAACTAAGTTTAACCTATTGATTTTACAATTTTTAATTGGTGGGCCCACTAGGACTTGAACCTAGGACCAACGGATTATGAGTCCGCTGCTCTAACCAACTGAGCTATAGGCCCGCAACGACGGTATTATAATCTTAATTACAGCATTTTAACACCATCTTTTTGATTAAAGCGCATTAATTTTTTCTTGGTGATGCTCTAGCTTTTGACGTGCTTGGCGTGCTTGCGTGAGTTTTTCTTCCTCTTTGGCAATCACGTCTGCTGGCGCTCTGTCTTTAAAGCTCGGATTATTCAGTTTTCCTTCTGCACGCTTAATATCGTCATCTAATTTAGCCAGTTCTTTTTTTAAACGAACCAGTTCCGCATCTTTATCAATTAACTCAGCCATAGGAATAAGTAATTCAAGTTCACCGACAACACTGGTTGCTGAAATAGGCAATGCTTCATCCGATGTAGCCTCATGAATGTCAGATAGTTTTGCAAGTGACATCAGGGTTAAGTGAAATTTATTCAGGCGTAATGTAACGGTGGGTGTCACATGACGTAGAATTAATGGTATACGTTTCGCGGGGCTAATGCCCATTTCACTTCGAATGGTTCTTATGGATTGAATCACCGCTTGCAACCATTCAATTTCTTCTTCAAGCTCGGGTTGTATTCCATCTTCTTGTACTTGAGGAAAGGCGCTGAGCATGATGGTTTCGGCATTTTCACTGGTTAATTTGGTGATGCGTTGCCAAATGGTCTCTGTAATAAAGGGCATGATAGGGTGGAGTAATTTCAAGGTGTCAGCGAGTACACGAATTAATGTACGACGTGTTCCACGCTTCATGGGCCCTAATGCATGATCATCATATAAAACTGCTTTTGATAATTCTAAATACCAATCACAATAAGCATGCCATACAAAGTCATATAATGTATTGGCTAATAAATCAAAACGATAGGTTTCATAATAGTGATGACAAAGACCAATGGTGCGTTGTAATTGCGAAAAAATCCATTGATCGGCTTCACTGTATTGAAATGCGCCATCGCCCAAATCAACTTCCGTCTCAGTTTGCATCAGCACATAACGAGCAGCATTCCATAGTTTATTGCAAAAATTTCGGTAGCCTTCTACACGTGCAATATCAAAGCGCACGGTTCGCGCATTGGAAGCCAGTGCGCAAAATGTAAAACGAAGTGCGTCCGTACCATACGCCGCAATCCCCTCCGGAAATTGTTGGCGGGTTGCGTTGGTTATTTGAGTTTTGGCAGATTGAAGCATGAGATTGCTTGTTCGCTTTTCAACCAGTTCCTCAAGGCCAATGCCATCAATAATGTCGATGGGATCCAACACATTGCCTTTAGATTTAGACATTTTTTTCCCTTCATGATCACAGATAAGCCCTGTGATAAAGACGTCTTGAAAAGGAACTTTTCCTGTGAATTTGAGCCCAAACATGATCATACGGGCAACCCAGAAAAAGATAATATCAAATCCAGTCACAAGGACAGATGTTGGGTAAAATGTTTTGAGTTCTTGCGTTTGCTCAGGCCAACCTAACGTTGAGAAAGGCCAAAGTGCAGATGAAAACCAGGTATCCAATACGTCTTCATCTTGCTTTAACGCAACTGAGTCGCTTAGTTGGTGTTTAAAGCGAACATCCTCTTCACTATAGCCAACATAAACATGGCCATGACTATCGTACCAAGCAGGAATTCGGTGGCCCCACCAGAGTTGTCGGCTAATACACCAATCTTGAATATTTTCCATCCATTGACTATATGTTTTAGTCCAGTGGTCGGGAATAAATCGAATTTCACCGGTTTCAACAGCCTTGATTGCTGGTTCAGCCAAGGATTTTATACTGATATACCACTGATCAGTTAATAAGGGCTCAATGATGGTGTTTGACTTTTCTCCACGCGGCACGTTAAGTCGATGCGGTTCTGTTTTAACCAAAAATCCATGCGTGTTCAGATCTTCAATTATTTTTTCTCGAGCAATAAATCGGTCCATGCATTGATACGCAATAGGCGCATTACGATTAATGGTTCCTTTTTTTGTAAGAATAGACAGCATGGGTAAATTATGGCGTTTACCGACCTCATGATCATTAAAGTCATGTGCGGGTGTAATTTTTACGCAACCTGTACCAAACGCAGGGTCAACATAAGTATCCGCAATGATAGGGATGGTCCGGTCGCACAAGGGTAAATGGGCTTGCTTACCAACGAGATGCAGATAGCGTTCATCTTCTGGATGCACCGCAATCGCCATATCGCCTAAGAGGGTTTCAGGTCTTGTGGTTGCAACGGTAATGCGCTCGTCACTGTCCACAATAGGATAACTGATATGCCAAAGAAAACCGGGCTCTTCTTCGGTTATGACTTCTAGATCAGAAAGTGCCGTGCCCAGTTTTGTATCCCAATTGACTAATCGAGTTCCGCGATAAATCAGACCTTCTTCATGCAGTTGAATAAATACTTTTTGAACGGCCTGAGAGAGGCCTTCGTCCATGGTAAATCGCTCACGGGTCCAATCAACGGATGATCCAATACGCCGCATTTGACGTGTAATTTGTCCGCCTGAGGCTTCTTTCCATTCCCAAACATGCGCTAGAAATTCGTCACGTGTCATGTCTTTGCGTGATAATCCTTCTTGTAAAAGCTTTCCTTCCACAACCAGTTGGGTCGATATGCCAGCATGATCGGTGCCTGGTTGCCATAGGGTACGTCGTCCCATCATTCGTTGATAGCGTATCATGGCGTCCATGAGTGTATTTTGAAAGCCATGCCCCATGTGTAAGCTGCCGGTCACATTGGGAGGGGGCAACATCATGCAATAGGGTTTTCCGTTTCCTTTAGGAGCAAAATAACGGTGTTCTTCCCATTGTTGATAACAGGCTTGCTCGATCGCTTGGGGTGAGTATGTCTTTTCCATGATACAACCTATGACGTATGAAAGTCGCAAATTCTATCACACTCATTTGGGTCGATCACCTTTTGGTTGCAGCATTTAGACTGACTGGTGTAAATTAAAGATAAAAAAGGAGTTTTATATGCTGATACAACGCGATAATTCGTGTGTGTTGCTTATTGATGTTCAAGAAAAATTAACGCCCTTGGTTATGGAAGCGGAACATCTTGTTAACCGTTGCGCTTGGATCATGCGGCTTGCTGCTGAATTGAAGGTACCCTTACTGGTCAGTGAACAGTATACCAAGGGGTTAGGTCATACAGTTCAAGCATTACAACCGTATATCACTCAAAAAACGGATATTGATAAAGTGCATTTTTCTTGTGTACAGGATTCTGTCTTTCATCAACAGTGGCAAGCACTTAATAAAAAACAAGCCATTCTTATCGGCATTGAAACCCATGTGTGTGTGCTTGAAACAGCAATTGAGCTTCATCAGATGGGCGTTGAAGTTTTTATTGTGATAGATGCTGTGAGCAGCCGACATCAGCTCGATCATAAATATGCTTTAAAGCGCATGATGCATTTAGGAATTCAGTTGGTTACTTCAGAGATGGTATTTTTTGAATGGGTAAGACAAGCTGGGACAACAGAGTTTAAAACCTTGAGCCAACAGTTTTTGCGATAAGGATGATCCAATGAATATTGAAAAGCAAATTGCCCTGGTTACAGGGGGGGCTTCCGGAATGGGGGCGGCCTGTGTTGCGTGGCTTCGTGCACGGGGTGCACAAGTGATGGTTTGGGATAGGCAAATCATCGAAGGTGATGGGCTTATGTGCGATGTGAGCTCATCTGAAGGCGTTGAACAGGCATTAAACACGACCATTAAAACAATGGGTGTTCCGCGCATTTGTATTCAATGCGCGGGAGTCGCACCTGCGGCACGCATGGTAGGAAAAAACGGACCGATGCTGCTTTCGGCATTTAAAGAAGTGGTTGATATTAATTTGGTGGGTACGTTTAATGTGATGCGCGTGGTTGCAGATGCTTTGTCACGTGAAGCGTGCGCAGACGATGCAGGAGGGCGAGGGGTTATTATCAACACAGCCTCTATTGCTGCATATGAAGGGCAAATTGGTCAGCTTGCCTATAGTGCCTCAAAAGGGGGTGTTGTTTCCATGACGTTGCCTGCTGCACGGGAATTGGCTCAATTTGGGATCCGTGTGAATACAATTGCTCCGGGATTAATTGCAACACCCATGCTTTTGAATATGCCTGCGGACGTTCAGGAGCGTCTTGCTGCGACTGTACCGTTTCCTCATCGGTTTGGAAAGCCTCAAGAATTTGCTGCACTGGTTGGTCATGTAATTGAAAATGAAATGATTAATGGAGAGGTGATTCGCCTGGATGGCGCGTTGCGCATGCAGGCGAAGTAGAGATAGCAGGCAGATGATTAGCTAATGACTGTTGCATATGCCATTGGAACATCCGTTGTTATATAGGGTGGTGCTGAAGGTTCTATTTTACTGCTAAAAAAACTAAGTCCAGTGGTTTGTGCTATCGCATTTCCAATTGTTTCTGTGAGTGGTGGTGAATTTTCAAGCCATTTGCCCGCACTGGATAATCCGCTGCCTAAGGTTACTAACGAGAGTGATGCAGCCCAGCCACCTAAAATAGCAATGCCGATAGAAGACACACCCAAATAAAATGAAAGCCCAATTGCGATTGCAGATGTAATCGGCGATATGAGAAGAAGAAGTAAGTAATCAGCGAGTGAGGTGTGACTATTTTTTGAGGACATCATGTTCCAGAGCATCATCGTAACAAAAAAATCACTTGTTTGGTTTGATTGATTGCTTTTATTCTTTTTCGCATTGTCAAGAACCGCAGCTATAATGACAAGATCGATAGCAAACGTACCCACAACTGCCATGGCACCAATGCCAAATACACCTGTCCAATGAGCAAAATTACCTAGGCTTTGTACGCGTTGTCCAATATATTCTTGTGTAATCATCATGTCCTCGCTTGAGATAGGTTATGAAAAGTCCAGCGAAGCATAGCAATAAACTGAAATTTAAACAACAGTTAGATTTTTATTTGTCCATTTTTACTGGGGTGAATGTTATTAGGCTCATGGCCCGCTCGATGACGGCTGTTCTGAGAGGATTAGTTCATCTTTTGCTTCTCGTAAGGCCTGGGTTAAACCAACTCTTAGGGTGTTGAAACAACAAGCCGGTTCGCCAGTCTCATCTAGAGTGTAGTCTAAAGCTTCTATTGTAGTTGTCAGCAACTCAAGTTCGTCTTGGTTTTTGTTTTTAAATTGATATAACTTTTCGAGGTAGGTTACGATTGCGGGCATTAGGTCTTCTGCTCCAGAATCATCCGCTAACGATGCGGCAGTTCTAACTTCGTTAATAACTGCCTTAAAGATCTCCATAAATTCATTTTGCTCGTCAGTCATTGCCCTTATTATGGCTTCTCCAAGTGTCTTGTCGCCCTCAGGGCTCATCGCATTGATTAGGGTGTGTTTTTGGATACTTGGTGCTATGGCTTGTTCTAAGCATTCTTTTAGTATAGTCAATTGAGGGTTGTCTGTGAATTTTAATGCTTTAATTTTTTCGTTGATTGAAACAAGTTCGTCTAGCGGTTTTTGCTTAAACTCATATAATTTCACGAGGTGGTTTGTCAGTTTGGTTTTTTTTACCTCTCCACTTATTTCATCAAGAATAGAATCATAGAGATATTCCGCCTCATCGAGATCATCGGTCATTGCCTCTAATAAACGATCGATGCCTTTAGTTTCTTCTATTAATGGAGTCGGTTGAGGAAGATTTTTGGTGTGATTTTCTTCTTTATCAAATAATACCCGATAAGCTAAAAATCCGCCTATACCTAAACCCAAAATGCCGGCAAGTGTGACGATGATTGCTTTTAAGAAAAAGGACTCTTGTGTATCTATAGTGTTTAATAGAATAGCTTGATTAGTTTGACGTGTAAGTAATTCTGAACAGTAATTCACTTTTTTATTGTCTGACCACGCTTCCGTTTGGAGTAACTTTAATGCGTTTTCAAGAATATAAATTTTTTTGTCAATATCTTCTGTATTCGTATTCACATAAATATGCTTATATTTTTTTATGTTAAGATATTTGATATATGCTTCCGTTGATTGCCTTAGCTTGTTAACAGGCTTTTCATTTCCTGCAGTTTTGCCTTCATTACTCATTTTATTTTCTCTTTTTAACAAATAGATGTTTAAAGTATAGGTGATTTCAAAAAAATGGATCATAAAGCGACAAGCTTAACAGTTTAGCGTATAATTCAATCATCTTACTTTTTTTACAGAACCTTATGCTAGACGCTTATCTTCAGGCAACACAACCCTTTGAAACCATTAACGATTTTCTTCGCTATGGGGTATCCCGCGCTTCACAGGGTTTGCTTTATTATGGCCATGGTACGGACAATGCTTGGGATGATATTCGTGCGCTTGTTCTGCGTAGTTTATTTTTGCCTTATGATATTGACCCCAGTCTTTTAAATGCGCGTTTAACTCCGGATGAAAAACAGCATTTGGCCTTGCAGTTAATGCGACGTATTGAAGAGCGGATTCCTGTGCCCTATTTAACGCAGGAAGCACTCTTTTGTAATTTGCCGTTTTATGTTGATGAGCGTGTTTTAATTCCACGATCACCGATTGCTGAGTTGATTATGAATCAATTTGAGCCCTGGCTTGACGCGACTAAAGTGCATTCTATTTTAGATTTGTGTACGGGCAGTGGCTGTATTGCAATAGCTTGCGCCTATGCTTTCCCAGAGGCACGCGTTGATGCGTCGGATATTTCATTTGATGCGCTCTCGGTTGCGGCAATTAATTGTGAACGTCACGACATGGATGAGCAAGTGAATTTAATTCAGTCGGATTGTTTTGAAGCCATTGAGCCTCATCGGTACTCTTTGATTGTGAGTAATCCACCGTATGTGGGTTCACATGAGATGCAAACATTGCCCACTGAATATGAACATGAGCCTGTTTTGGCCTTGGAAACAGAAAATCAAGGCTTAGCCATTGTTGATAAAATTTTACAATCGGCGCATGCGTATTTAGAAGCGGATGGACTGTTGGTGATTGAAGTCGGAAACAGTGATGAGGCGCTTATGGCCGCTTACCCGCATATTCCTTTTACATGGATTGAATTTGAAAGGGGTGGACATGGAGTTTTTGTTTTAACAGCAGAACAATTACGGTTAATCAGATGAGTGGCAATACGCTGGGTAAACTTTTCACAGTAACCAGTTTTGGTGAAAGTCACGGCCCTGCGATGGGTTGTGTTGTGGATGGATGCCCTCCAAAATTGCCGCTGGATGAAGCACAAATCCAAGCTTTTTTAGATAAACGTCGTCCTGGACAATCAAAATATACCTCTCAACGTCGAGAGCCAGATACCGTTAAAATTTTATCGGGCGTGTTTGAAGGCTTAACAACAGGCACACCCATTGCCTTATTGATTGAAAATGTTGATCAACGTTCTCGTGATTATGATGAACTAAAAACCATTTTCAGACCAGGACATGCAGATTTTACCTATCATCATAAATATGGTCATCGTGATCATCGTGGTGGGGGGCGGGCCTCTGCACGTGAAACGGTTTCACGCGTTGCTGCAGGCGCAATTGCGCGTTTGTATTTAAAATCGGTTTTAAATATTGAAATTGTTGGCTATTTGCAACAAATGGGTGAACTTGTGTTGCAGGTTGAAGATGAAGCTTGTATTGAACACAATCCATTTTTTTGTCCTAATCAATCGCAAGTGCCTTTGCTTGAAACCTATATTGATGACCTACGTCGCGCCGGAGATTCAGTTGGCGCGCGGGTTTGCGTGATTGCTCGTGGCGTTCCTGTGGGGTTAGGCGAGCCCGTGTTTGATAAATTAGATGCAAGCCTTGCGCATGCAATGATGTCTATTCCTGCGGTTAAAGGCGTTGAAATTGGCTCTGGATTTGGTGCGGTCACTGAACGGGGGCATCAGCATCGTGATGAAATGAACCGGGAAGGATTCTTGAGTAACCATGCCGGAGGAATTTTGGGTGGAATAAGCACAGGACAAGCGATTCAAGTGAGTCTTGCGCTTAAGCCTACGTCAAGTATTGTTATGCCAGGTCAAACGTGTAATATCAATTTAGATGAGGTAACCGTGGTGACCAAGGGGCGTCATGATCCCTGTGTTGGGATCAGGGCTGTGCCTATTGCAGAAGCAATGATGGCTTTGGTATTAATGGATCATGTGATGCGCGATAGAGCGATCTATACGTCATCCCGTGCATAGAGCGGGATAACCTAAGGAGCATGCTCGAAATAAAGTCCTATGCTTAAACGAGCTAAACTCGCTATGCTCAAACAGAACCTCCTTTAAGCATAGGACGTTATTTCGAGCACGCTCCTAAACATGGTACATTGCCTTAATTGAGGAGATCCCTCGCTGTGCTCGGGATGACGTGCGAGTGGGTTCGCGTATTCTAAATAATAAGGTGGTCGTGATGACAAGACAATTAAATATAGCGGTTGTTGGTGCCACAGGAGTGGTTGGTGAAACAATATTAACGGTGCTTGAAGAGCGAAATTTTCCTGTTGCAGAACTTTTTCCGTTGGCAAGTTCGCGATCTGCGGGTGATATAGTCCGATTTAATGGGAAAAATTTAGATGTGCAAGACTTGGCATATTTTGATTTTCGAGACGTAGATATTGCTTTTTTCACGGCGGGCGGCGATGTTTCAAAACAATATGCGCCTATTGCAGCAGCAGCGGGTTGTGTTGTCATTGATAATACGTCTTGTTTTCGGTATGACGATGATATTCCGTTGGTTGTGCCTGAGGTAAACCCGGAGCGTATTGCTCAATATACCAATCGAGGGATCATCGCCAATCCCAATTGCTCGACCATTCAAATGGTGGTGGCTTTAAAGCCCTTATATGATGCCGTCGGCATTACTCGTATTAACGTTGCAACGTATCAGGCGGTTTCGGGCACTGGACGAAAGGCTGTGAGTGAATTGATAACGCAAGTTGGCGAATTGCTTAATGGGCGTTCGGTAAAGCCTTCAGTTTATCCACAACAAATTGCTTTTAATGTATTGCCCCATATTGATGAATTTCAGGACAATGGATATACCCGAGAAGAAATGAAAATGGTTTGGGAAACACGTAAAATTTTGGAAGATGATAACATTCATGTTAATCCAACAACCGTTAGGGTTCCTGTACTTTATGGACATTCAGAAGCAATTCATCTTGAATTGGGTTCGCCGCTTTCTGCAGCAGCGGCTCGTGCTTTGCTTTCTAAAGCGCCTGGCGTGAAGGTTATTGATGATCCCAGTAAATTAAAATATCCAACTGCGTTGTCCCATGCTGTTGGTCACGATGACGTTTTTGTTGGTCGAATTCGTGCTGATATTTCGCATCCGTGTGGTTTGAATCTTTGGGTTGTTGCAGACAATGTACGAAAAGGTGCGGCAACCAATGCGATACAGATTGCCGAAATTATGCAATCTCAGTATTTATGATTTATAATTAGATCATGGCGATTAAACCTAGAACAACAACGACAACCGTGTTGATTGATGAGACTCGGGCTATGTCGAATGATCAACGGGAAGATGAGCAGCAAGGTCATCGACGTTTTGCGCGCGTTCATGCGCGCGAACGTTTTGATGATGAGCCAACCAGTGCGCCCGAAGGTGAAATGCAAAACGATATTCCGCAAAATCCTTGGTTAGATAGTCAGCGTTTTGATGGGATTGATCCATCGTTAAATCCAAATCCACCGTTAAATACGGAGGCCCGTCGTGAATATGATAATCTGCAAAATGAGAAAAAACTTCAGTATCAGCTACAAAATGGATTAACACCCAGTTCTGTACCAAAGCCAAGGGTGTAATATGAGGGGAAAGGATGACCATCGCAAGTGATATAATTCAATGTCTTGAGCCTAACTTTCAACATTATGTTGCTCAAGGTGAGCTTTTAGACGACATTGATGAGTATGGATTTACACCTCTGATTGAAACAGCAATCACGCGTCAACCGCATTTAGCAGAACAACTCATAAAGCTCGGTGTGGATGTTAACCGGCCTGACGTTACGGGACGCACAGCGCTTCATTGGGCAGTTGATAATGGTGATATTGAATTTTCTCGTCTATTGCTTAACGCAGGAGCAAATCCAAATGCATATGGTCGTAGTGGATTGTCTGTACTGGTTTATCCTGTGTTACGTGGACAACATGATTTAAAGCATTTGCTCTATCAGTTCGGTGCTAGACTAGAGTTTTCCCAGGATTTTATATTAGCAAAATTAATTGGTCATCGATTTGAGTTGAAAGGTGATGTGGATATTCTTAATGCCGCTGACGAATTTATTGAGCTTGATTATGAAGGATTTATCCTTGAATTTACGGTGGCAGTGATTCGTGATGCTTTAAGACGTTTTGTCAGTAGTTACTCATCACGACATCTTCGAGATAAATTTCCATTTTTATATACCATTATGGATGCGTTTGGTGTTGCTGATGAACTTTTAAGTCTTCAACATCATGTATCAATTAAAGCAGCTGATCGTGCGCGCATATCAGACTTAATCAGCTCCCCGATGTTGATTTTGCCAGCAGCAAGTCGGGGGCATGCGTTTAGTTTTATACGTTATAAGCAATGGTGGGCAAAGATTGATCGCGGTGAAAATAGCCTAAAAGAAGGCAGTGTAAATATTTATCATATGGGAGCTCCTCAAGCGATAACGGTTGATTTCATAGAATCTTTTTTATACAAAAAACAGCCAAGACAGTTCTTTCATCAAACAATCAATCGAATTTTGCAATTAACGCCTGTGCACAAAATGCCGATAAGTTCGCAAATTGCGGGAAATTGTTCATGGGCAAATGTTCAGGCTGTTGTGCCTGTGGCTTATGCGTTGCAGCAGTTGGATAGAGATAATCCGAAAAAATTTTCGCCAGATGAAGCGCTGTCGATATATGATGAATGGGTGGAATGGGATAAAGACAGGGCAATTGATGAGTGTATACAACGCTTTTATTTGGCCAATCCTATGCGTAAAGCTAGTTTAGGATCCATGCTTGCAGCAATTCTATTTCATGCGCTTGACGCGGCTAATCCGCATCATCTTGAGCGTGCAGAAAAAATAATGCCCATTCTGACCTTGCCTGAGTATCGTTATATTCTTCAAAGCTATTTGACCCATTACTGTGTCAAACGATTAACAATAAAGGGCAATAATCTATTGAAAATATTGGAAGATTCAGGGGTTAATCCAGGGATTAATGTGACACCCATTGCAACGGGGTTAAAGCCCAAAGGCGAAAAGAAAGGAAAGTAACACGCCTGCTGTAATTGTAATTGTAATTAAATTTAATTTAGTGTATATTAATGAATCAAATTATTGCTTTATAATGATGATGTCCAGGGGCGTGTTTTGATGATCACTAAACCAGAGTTGCTTCTTTTACTTTCTGCTTGCTATGCTGAGTTTGTACCTAGTGAGGATCACATTGAAGATAAAGCTTCACTTCTAGACGGTATTGCGAATGGATTATTGAATATACAGAAAAACCAAGAGTTTCCGAGTTATCAAGACCTTTGCATAGCGCCTGAAATAAGGGCCTTGTTTGGGGAAATCTTGACGTCATCAAATGCTAAGTATAAACAAAATCATCGACTATACAAACAAGTAGAACGTGAGTCGATAGCGCTCCAGATAAAAATTGAAGCTAAAGCTGATGAGATTGCGCTATCGTTGGATGATACAGTAGCAGATGAAGACAGTGTCAAATGTTTTTATGATTTAATTGAAGCGATGCAAAAAAATCCAGGTGCTGCTCTTTTTGACTGCCGCGGGTTAAAAATGTTCATGAATAACATAAGAAACGAGTTAACGTCAGCTGCAATCAATGGATTCAAAGAAAAGTCTAACACCATTTTAACCCAAAGATTAATCGCAATGAAAAGTAGAATAACTTTATGTCAATTAGATAGAGAGATAGATAGTGAGATAATAGAGCAACTTATCAGACTTTCATTGAAAATTCACGCAGAAAAATGTACTTCGGATCGAGATGCTTCGGCAGGTGTTATACGGATGATTAATTTTTATGGCAGAGAGGCAAAAAATGCGGAGCCACATTTTAGTGAGTATTTGAGCGTCTTTGATTCGGATGACGAAAAGGATGAGGCAGTCTCTTTTAATAAAACAAATCATGGATTAGGCTCTGGTCTATATGGGCTGGCTTACATGTCTAGTCAAGCGATTGAAGATGCAATTGAGAAAAGAAGGTGTTATAAAATCTTCGAAATTAGAAATCCATTAAGGCTGCACGATTCTGAGGGCTCACATGAGTCAAATGCACTTACGGAGTTATCGAAATACTTACAGGTTGCTTGTGATGAAATCAAATCAACCTATTATAAAACGTTAGATGCATCACATTTAAATTTATCAGGAAAACGCACAAAAAAAGAGTCTGCACACTTGAGAGAAAAAGCAGTGATAGATTTTTTTCATGATACGCCTAACGAACTTCAATTAAGAGAACACGCAAAAATATTATTTGAATTTAAAAATGTAAAAAAAATTGGTTTAAAGTGCAGTGAAATCGAGCACATTTTGTTGGCCTCAACCATTGATTTTTTTGTTGGCGCCAGTCCTTTTAATGGCATCCTGACGGTTATGCCGATTAATTACGTGATCAAAAAATTGGGATTCACTGGAATTTCAAGTGAATACAATGATTCGTTTAATCGTGGACTGATTGCATTTGAGACATCAACACATTCACCGTTACGACAAATTGGTATTAAAGGGCAGCGAACGACCACAACTTTTTTCGGTAAGCAGAGTATGTCATGTGATTCAAGCGACTCATTAATGAGCATGGATAAAAATCCATCTCGATCGAGCACACCAGCTTATCTAAATGAATCGCAATTCTATGCTCAACAATTTGTTTTATCTTCAAGAAATACTACCCCTGAAATGGAGGGGCAAAACAACGATTTTTTTTTATGAGTGTTGTTTAAGCCCATAAAAAATGAGATTTTGGGACTGGTAAAATGTCTTTTTATTTGCCAGTTAAGTCATGGTATTGTATAATAAATGTCTCTTAAAACGAGATCTATTGTATTCAAATTAGGACCCTAATGCGCGAGTTATCGATTTATTCTTATCAATATTTGGAGCATGAGCCACCAGATAATGGCATCAATACAAGAACTAAAATTCAGGTCCAAAATTTGGATTGTCTTTTTGTTGCAAAAGGATTGTTGAAAAAAACATCGAAGAATAATATTTGTGTTTTGAATATGGCCAATCAATATTATGTCGGTGGCGACTACCTTAATTTTAGTAGACCTGCACAAGAAGAGTCACTTATTCATCGAACCAATTTATTAGATTCGCTTGTGTCCTTGAAGGGCGTTGAGTCTTGCAATGTAGCGAATCCTTATCGATATAATCTCCCGGGACGTGTTGTCTATACCAATGCTCATCAAAGTTCTGGTATGGGGGAACTCACCTGTTTGTACTCAAAAGACGTAAGCGTACTTCATTTGACGGCTCATCAAGAGGAAGGCCCAACAAGTGCGCCTTTTCTTATCAACGTTATTTCATCTTCTGCATATAATTTATCAGACATCGATCTGCCTTCTCCAGATGCATATCTTGCTGGAACTGTGTTGAAAATCATTAACCAGCTTCGCGTCGCAAAAAAAAATCATCAGCGTTATCTTGTATTAGGTGCATTTGGCTGTGGTGCCTTTGGAAATGATCCGACGCTTATTGCAGAAATTTATAAAGCAGCCATTCATCAATATGAGTTTTTAGGCTGTTTTGATGAAATTTATTTTGCGATTAAATCAGATAGTAATCAGCGAAACTATGAGATCTTTACTTCAGTTTTTGGCGCATTGAAATATAAGTCGTTATATGAGATTTTGGAGCCGATACTCAAGTGCGATTCTTCGAATTCCTTCTTAAAAAATTTTATGGGTAAATTAAAGCCATTTTTATATATTCAAACACAACATGAGTTAGCATATTATGCGGGTCTTTTTTTAAGAGTGGAGATAAAGCTCTCAAAAAATAATGTGGAACGAAAACAGGCGCTGTCTAATTTATCATTTTTAATCAATAAAAATACAGAATTAACGAAAGTGATGCTTGAGCACGTGTTGTCGACCGATTATTTATCACAGCATTATAAATCTACGTCAATGAGATCAATGTTTATATTAACCCCTTATATCCTTATTAAGATTGAAAAATTGATGTTACGCATGTCGTTAAACGCGCCAATATTTTTCCGTGAACAAGAGCAAATAGTAAAAGGTCTTATTAGAAATATTATTGTGTCTAAAGTTCAACAAACGTTTAACAGTTGTGTAAATAATGAAGAAAAAAAAGTTGTTTCTTATTTGTATTATTTAGCAATAAACAAGAAACCAGAAGACTTAAAACGTGAATTGAGTTCACGATTCACAGATCCTCTGAAGAATATTTTTTATCGCACTTTACTGTCTATTAATGCCATATGCCAGGAGAGTGGGAGTATGCAACGCAGGGCTGTGGGCTCCGTCGTAAAAAATTCATTAGAAAAATCGCTGATTGATAATGATGTTTTTATTGAAAAATTTTCTTATGCTGTTGCTCAACATATTGAAGTGGTATTGACATTAAATTATTCGAATTTTTATACCCAAGCTGTTTTTGAAGAAATATTGCATGCTAATACTCATCCACATCCCCATTTTTTTATGAGAGGATTTTTATGATCACAAAAAAAGAATTGATTTCTTTGTTATTGGAAAGTTCTTCTGGTGTTTCAGAAATTCAAGCGCGTATCCAAATTAGCCCTTTATTTTTAAATGATATTGCTGAACGACTTATCTTGAAAAACGCCTCATATGAA
Source organism: Legionellaceae bacterium (assembly GCA_947504875.1). Taxonomy (GTDB): domain Bacteria; phylum Pseudomonadota; class Gammaproteobacteria; order Legionellales; family Legionellaceae; genus CANNJI01. The sequence continues at coordinate 3,041 of CANNJI010000048.1, read as the reverse complement.
TTACCGAGTTATGCACTGTTTAAAACAGAACCTGAGTCAATTAATTTGTTTCAAAAAATTTTGTTAAAGACATCGCAACTTTATAAAGAAAACGAATTATCAACGCAACAAAGAGAGATGCGTCTGACGACTCTTATGCAAGAGTTTAGGGCTTTAATCACACGCGGTAAAACATTGTTAGAGGAGAAAAAAGAGGTTGATTCAGAATCAATTCGTCAGATACTGAGTGAATTGTGCGGTTTTTTTAGTATATCTGATCTTTTTTCTTTAAGAGGTTTTTTGAATATTAGAGCAAGTGATTTATTGCTAAAAAAAGGAGAGGGCGTTACGCTAGATTCACTAAGCTTGTTTGAACGTGGATTTGAATTTCTCGCGACTCGTCCCGTCCAATATCCTTCATATCCATTGAGTGAAGATCTTTGGAATGCATTGATGATACTCTCATTAAAATTGCACTCAAAGCAATGTACATCAGATGTATCATCTAAGAACGGCGCTATACGCATGATTCATTTTTATAGCGCATCATCAACGGATAGCTCAATAAAGGCACAACATCACTCGAGCGAACATTTGGATGCTTTTGATTCAAGTGATGAAAATGACAATGCAATTTCTTTTGACAAAACGAATCATGGATTAGGATCTGGTGTGTACGGATTAGCCAAGTTGACTGATGAGGAAATTCAATCAGTTGTTAAATACAGAAAATCTTATTTTAAAATTTTTGAAATTCGCAATCCATTAAGGCTCTATGATGATAAAATGTTAAAAGAGTCAGATGCATTTTCATCCTTATCCAAATATTTACAGTATGCGTGTGACATTATTAAATCAGAACATTCTAAGATTGTACAGAATTTACCATTGCATTTATTAGCAGCAAGAACAGGTGCAAAGTCTGCACAAGAAAGAGAACATGCAGTAAGATGTTTCTTCGAGAACGATCAAAATTCACATGACTTAAGCGGGCATGCGGAAACACTTTTAAGATTTAAGAATATACGTAAGCTTCATTTTTCAACCCATCAAATGTATGACATTCTACTTTTATCAACGATTGAATTTTTTGTAAAGGCAAATCGCAAGAATGGTTATTTAACGCCTATGCCGATTAACTACGTGATTAAACGATTAGGGTTTACAGGCGTATCAAGTGTTTATAATGATCGTTTTAATCGAGGACTCATTGCCATTGAGACGCCTACAGATGAACCCTTACTACAAGTAGGCATTAAACTGAAACCAAAATCGACATCCCCATTTTGCAGTGAACTGTCAAACCTCGATGATTTACCACTTTCAAGGATGGACATATGGGATCGCCCAATTACGCCTTCTCAGCTTAGTAACATGGGCTCCTTACACAGTTCAAGATATTTTTATCCTGCATCAGCTGACAAAATATCTCAGACTCAGCATATGAGTCCGCAAAAATTTAGTCCAAGTAACAGGAGTAAACGTGCTGCCTCTTTGACTGCGTTGGGGCAAGAGTTGTTTTTGATGAGAACAGAGAAAGTTGATACGGGAATATTAGATCAGATGTTGAAGGGGCGTGTCTCAAGAACCCACTCTTTAGACTCCGAGTGGTCTTTGTCTTTGCTTGCTGCTGAACTCGAAGAAGACGATAAAAGCAACGCTAGTCAAATACTGTAGGTCCTGGCGATTTAACCAACGCATACAGCCGTTGCAGTTGTTTTTCGGTCACGCGAGGCGTTGATAGTGGCGGCAATTCATTGATATCAAAAAAACCAATCTCAGAAATTTCCAGGTTGGTTTTAGCGTCTCCTGAAATGAGCTTACAGTGAAACATTAATTTGTAGACGTGTGGCCATTGCAAAGGATGATCGTGTTTGAGTTTGTCCCATACGGCTAATAACTTGAGTGTCGAAACAGTATAACCTGATTCTTCAACTGTTTCTCGCTCAACAGCACCGGAAGGTGATTCATTTACATCAGCGTAGCCTCCAGGTAAGGTCCATAATCCATCGGCTCGTTCTTTAACTAAGAGTAATTTATCATCATCATTTAAAATAAAGGAGCGCACGTCAACTTTGGGGGTGGCGTAGCCTTTTTGAAGTGAAAAATGCGTGTGGATTTGAGTATACGGATCTTCAGAACATTGTGCAGCGAGTTCCGCAGCGAGTTCCGTTAAGCGTAAATATCGTTCCTCATCAAATTTATCCTTGGTAAAAGTAAGGCCAGATTGTGCAATTGACTGAATCTCTGAAATCCATAACAACCATTGTTTTGATTGTTCAGTCATCATGGTCTCCTTGTTAGCTGTGGGTTAGTTTCACCTTCGTCTGCTGTAGTGTATCGGCAAAATCTTGATTAAGTTTAATTAATGTTTGCTTATATTCATCTGTCTTTTTACTGAAAAATAATTGGTTTTTTTGTGTCGCAGATGAGAAGGCGACTCGGATGCTTGAGATGAAGTCTAGAAACTTATGCCATGTTTTCTGCCAAAGCGAAGGCGTGCTGGTTTCTTTAAGTCGAGTCATGTGTTTGTTTATGGTCATTTCTAAGAGGCGGAAATTTTTTGTTGTAGGATTTTTAAAAAAAAGGGTGCCGGTATTTTTAATGTCCATCAATACAGGATGATTATCACTATTATTTAATAGAAAAAATAGTTGGTTTAGACATTGTTGAAATTTGATTTTTTGTTTTTTAAATGGATCGTGATAGGGTTTAGGCAGCGCTTCATACGCAATGGGAGCGTAAGACCGAGATTGAAAGAGATCTTGGTCTGGAAAAAAAAGATGTATGTATCGAATAAGAGGTCTTAACATGGGCTAAGTGTACACTATAAGTCATAATGCTGTAAACTTTTACTTTTGTAATCCATCGCCTCACTACCTATCAAGTCATGCGACAGCCGTGCACCATTGACCAGGGCTGTCCCATCAAAAATGATGTTTACTTAGGCACAGATGTTAAAATCTTGCACTGAACTGCTCCCTTCTCCCGTTTTGGGAGAAGGGCTGGGGATGAGGGTGCTAATGTGTGGCTCGGTTTCGAGTAAATTTACGATTTTTCAT
>CANNJI010000047.1 GCA_947504875.1 Legionellaceae bacterium | reverse complement strand
ATGCCCGGGATCTACTCATCAACCAGCAAAGTGCCACTTTGAAAAATGGATCCCGGACATTAAGGATTGCTAAGGTTCGCAAGCTCACCAAGCAGCCCTAAATTCCGGGACGACATTTCATTGGGGGTATGACGCTGCGTAACGTGAATGAGTTATTGGAGTATCGCTTAGGGGCAGATTTAGTTTGAGTTGCTGTCGTCTGTAGTTTTTTGATGTCTTTTTTTAAGCATGTCTTGCAAGCTTAAGCGTTCAAGTTCATCCAAACCTGTGTGTCTTGCGCGCTCGATTAAGTGCTCGATGGTTTCTGTTTCACTTTGTTTGCTTAAAAACTCAAGGGTATCCATGAATTCGTGGACCAGTGCACCTTCCGGGACTTGACTGTCCCAAGTTGCAAGTTTATTTAAGGCCTCGAAGAGCGCGGGGGACTCGCGAAAAGACTCAACAAGACCAGCGGTTGTAATGCTTGGCTGTGCTTTAATACGTTGGATGAGTTGGTTAATAATGTCCATTTTTTCATGGGTAAAGGTGATATTGGCGATCACCGATTCGGTTGATGTATAAAGTTCTGGATTTTGTAGTAATAAAGCAATGGCTACGCGAAGGGGCGTTCTGGTCATGATGTCACGCGTAGGGAGAGACGGACTATTTTTTTCTTCAATGAGTTGAGCAATGCGTTGTTGATCAAGACGGGTGAGTCGTGTTAATTCTTCCAGCAGGAGTTGTTTATAAGAGCCTTCGGGTATTTTAGCGATGTAGGGTTTAATTGCATTGAGCAAAAGATTTTTTCCCGCTAAATTACGTGTATCTATGTTTTGAGACAGGGTGTCGAAAAAGAATTGGTTGAGTGGTGTTGCCTGGTCGAGTCGTTTTAAAAATGCATCTTTCCCTTCTGCTCGCACCAAACTATCGGGATCATGACCTTCGGGTAAAAAGATAAATCGGGCATCAAGGGCGTGGTTTAATTCTGGCAGTGTACTTTCTAGTGCACGCCATGCGGCTTGTCGTCCCGCTTTATCACCATCAAAACAGAAAATAATAACCTGGGTGTGTTTACTTAACAGTTGAATATGATAGGGGCTTGTCGCTGTGCCAAGTGTTGCCACAGCATTGTTTAAACCGTGTTGTGCAAGGGCTATGACATCCATGTATCCTTCAACCACTAAGATTGAGCTTGGATGACTTTCTTGTTGTAATACTTGATATAATCCGTACAGGTCGCGATTTTTTTGAAAAATAACTGTTTCAGGTGAGTTTAAGTATTTGGGTTTTTGATCACCATCAATGGCGCGTCCACCAAAGCCAATGATGCGTCCTTGTCGATCATGAATAGGGAACATGATGCGATGACGATAGCGATCATAAGTTCCTGTGCTGTCTTCTTTCTGAATCAGCATGCCGGTAGTCAGGAGCTCTGTTTGTTGTGATGTAAAAATAGATTCTAACTCGTGCCACTGTGAACTGGCATAGCCGAGTTGGTAGTGATGTGCGATTGTTCCACTCAGGCCTCTATTTTTTAAGTATTCAATGGCAGCTTGGCCTTTTTGGCGTAAATTTTTCTGATAAAAATGAGTAATGCGTGTCATCAATTGATAGAGTGAACCGTTGGATTGGTGGGGCGTTCCTGTACCCTCACGAGGTACCTGCATGCCCATGCGTGCAGCGAGTGTTTCTACGGCCTCAGGAAACGCTTGATTAAGATGTTGCATAGCAAAACTAATGGCATTGCCACTCGCACCGCATCCAAAGCAATGGTAAAACTGTTTTTTAGGAATAACATTAAAGGATGGATTTTTTTCGTTATGAAAAGGACAACACGCCACATGGGATGTGCCTTGCTTTTTTAACGGAACATAGCTATCAATGAATGAAACAATGTCTGTTTGGCTTAAGAGTTCATCAATGAATACACGTGGGATTAAGCCCACCATAGTAAGACCTTACTGTAACGTAATGTTCAATTGAGCTTTAACAGCAGCACTCACCAGTGCCATGTCTGCACGGCCTTGCATTTGGGGTTTTAAATGCGCCATGATCTTACCCATATCAGCCATGGTCTGAATTTGAATGCTAGCAAACGCATCGGCAATCATGTGTTCAATTTCAGGTTGTGATAGCGGGGTAGGCATATAATGCCGGATTATCTCAAGCTCAAATTCTTCCTGCGCAACTAAATCATCACGTCCAGCACTTTTAAACTGAGCAATAGATTCAAGACGTTGTTTAGACATTTTATCAAAAATAACCAGCATGCGTGCATCGTCAACATCAATGCGCTCATCAACTTCAATTTGTTTTACCGCTGCCGTAATAAGGCGCAGTACACCAAGTTTTTTTTGATCTCGCGCACGCATGGCGTCTTTGACATCGGCATTGAGCTGGTCTTTGATGGTCATGAGATTACTTACGTCGGTGTTTAACTGGACGACGAGCAGAGGTATCACGTGATATTTTTTTCAAATGACGTTTAACCGCAGCAGCTTGTTTTCTTTTACGCTCAGCAGTTGGTTTTTCATAGCATTCACGACGGCGTAATTCAGTCAAAATTCCTGCTTTTTCACAAGAACGTTTAAAACGACGCAGTGCGTATTCTGGATTTTCGCCTTCTTTCACGCGAATAGTGGGCATTCGGTAGTCCTCTTTAATTAAATGATATAATAAAGTCGGTAATTTTAGTGCGCAAACTGATGTACGTCAATCTATTTATACTAATACAGCAAGATTAATAGCAGCAATAACATCACCATGTGATTAAGTATAAGGTGGATATATGGCAATCGCACCAATATAAATGTTACTAACAGCACTTGAGTATTGACAACTTGATAAGGTGCTCCCGCCGTTGGTAATACTACACACATATATTACAGCATCATTGTCACTCGTGCCATTGAATGATTCAACATAGGCCGTACCAGCGGGTTCATTAAGGACTATTCCAAACGTGCCGCCATAAGTGAGACCTGTGGCAACGGTAGAGTTATTGCAGGTGTTGAGTTTGCCATTCTTAATGGAACATACCGCAACTTTAGCCGTGTCGTCTTGTGTTGTGTTTGTGATATAAGCATAAGTTCCTGCTGAATTAATTTTAATCGCATAAGGTGAAAAACTTAATGGAAAAGTTATTAGTCCGTTTGGATTTAAATAACCACTACTATTTATCGGATATTGATAAATGTTGTTACTTGATGAATAACCACTCGTAATAAATACAGAGTTAGTCGCTTGATTGGCGTCAAGGCCAGCATAAATATAATTGTATGCCCCACTGGCAGCGCAGCTTGTTGCTGTACCATCAGTATCTAAAGTACATAAATATGACGTTTGTTCTTGGCCTGATGCATTGTTTCCTGTTGCATAGAGTATGTTGAGTGCAGAATAATAAGATAGACCGTTTGGTTCATTTTGAAGGGTTACAGCGTTACTACATGATAATGCGCCAGACCCCGGGGTGATTGAGCAGTCAACTATATAGAAATTATACGGTGCACCATACAGGAATGTTGCTAGGTCATTGATGGCCAAACCTTTACCTAAACCTGTGGTATACGCGGTGGAGCCTGTGCTGACACAATTTGATAATGAACCACCTGTCGCGATATTGCACACCACTACACCACCAGAACCAGGAGTTTGATCGCCAGCAATATAGGCCAAGTAACTTCCCAATGAGATTTGGGCAGTTACTGTTTCTGTGTTGACACCAACAATGTTAAATGTCGTGAGACCCTCGACCGTAGTACCGCTGGGCGTAAAAGTGATTGTGCAGGTTTCATTGGCTTTAAAAGCAGGGCATGAGGTAGAAGAAACAGTACCATTCACTGAATAACTCGTATTCAGCAGGGTATTTAAATTAGTCGAACTGAGATCAGCTGAAACACCGATTGCAGTTTGATTTAATGTTGAGTTATTGGTAACGGTCATGGTTCCAGAGGTTGAAGTACTTGCTGCTAGTTGTAGGGGCGTTCCTGTTACAGAGAGTGGAACTAGACTGGGATTATTGATGGCGATTGAGCCATATGCTGTTGTTGTATTCGTGCCGGCAATGGTTATACGTTGAGGCAAACTAGAAAGAGTAGTTGAGGCGGCAGTAAAAGTTAATGTACAGGACGTTCGAGGGGTAATGCGACAAGTATTCACTGAAACGCCAGAGGGTAGAGGTGTTGCTGTGACACGGTCTGCTGTAATTAAAAATGACTCATTGGTGACTGTCATTGATGCTGAGCCTCCTGCGTCTACGACAACGATATTGGGTTTTAGAGTAATTAAAGCGCGTGTTGCTGGGGATATTGTAAGAATAAATTGTGTGGGGCTTGTATTTTTCCCTTGAATTGGCACAACGGTTGGGCTTAGCCCTGTTGTTCCTTCGGTTGCGAAAAACGTAAGTTCACATGTTTTTCTGGGAGGGAGAGTATCGCAAAATATACCTCGCGTAACACTGACAAAGTCACTCAACCCTGCTTGATTAACAAAAGCCTGAATATCATAGGCAATGGTTTGATTCGACCGGTTGGTAACCCTCACCTTACCGCTAGCTCCCTCTAAGAGGGTTAAACGGCGGGGGGCTGCTCGTAATGTTTGCATCAATATTAATATTTAAATTGTCTTTTTGATCGGTTTGAGAGCAAAGAAATAGATCAGGCGTGTTGTTGCCTGCGTTTTTTAAGCACACTTTTATGGGGGTATGAATGTCTTGTTCTGTTAATAAAGCACCATTAATTTCTAGCGTTAAGGTGCACGACTGATTTTGTGATAATACAAAGGGGTTCTGGCAATCTTTTGGATCAGATGTTCGCTGCGTAATGGCGGATACAATAGGCACCATGGTCAGCGTACGCGTAATTTTTGTTTTATTGGTTACCGTATATTGAGCAGTTAAGACTTGATGTCCATAAATATCAAACCTTGTTTCTGTTATGGGCGTAATGACGAATTTGGGCTGAGTTGCAGCGTGCAATGGCTTTATTATTGAGAAAATGGCAATGATTATTGCCAAAAAGCACTTAATTCGTATCCCCACACGTCTTTCCGAGCACAGCGATGTATTTTGAGACCCCTCGCTGTGCTCGGGATGACATATGAGGTGGGGAGTACCCTTAGGTTTTAGAAAGAGCGTTAGTTGCATGGTTTCTTAGTCCTTTTAATGAATACGATATCTTTGTTATAAAAAATCAGACAATCATTGCCAAAAATACAACGCTAAGCAGTATAAAGTAAGTCAATTCATGCCATTTCTCATTGAGTAAATCAATGAGTTTTCCTCCAATGGGTACACCAATCATCGTGCCCAAGATAATACCAACGGCGGCGGGCCAATATATATAGCTTGTGCTATAGGGCGGCAAATCAGGTAAGTTAAATCCGATATATAAATATCCGAGTGTACCCACACATGAAATAGGCAAGGTTAAGAGCGAGGCGATGCCAACAGCCTTAATCATTGGCAGGTTATAATGTCTTAAAAATGGCACCGTTATGGTGCTTCCCCCAATCCCTAATAACGTTGAAATGAACCCTGCGATCAAGCCAAAACCATTGGTCATGAAAGCGGAGGGCATTTTAAAAGGTTTTGATGGTTTTTTTCCATGTTTAAAGTGTTTAAGAACACCACTCACAACAAGGTACAACAGAAAAGTTGTAAATCCAATGCGTAAATACGCGGTGCTTAAGTAATTTGTTAAAATGGTAGCCGCTATCGTGCCTATCATCAGTGAAGGGCAAAATTTATAAAACAGTTCAAATAAGAGCCCGCTATTTTTATAATGAAAATAACTGGAGTTTGCTGCTGTAAAAATCATAACCATTAAGGACGTCCCAACGGCAAGATGCATGAGCAGATCATCATTGAAATTGAATAGTTTAAATATCCAATATAAAAAAGGGACGACAAAAAATCCGCCACCTAAGCCGTACATAACAGATAAAACGCCGGCAGTTATTCCAATGAGAACAAACAGACAAGATATGAGGATCAGTGACATAGAAGGGTCCGTTTACTTCGAGTGTGTATCGGTATCATATGTTTTTTTTAGATAGACATCAAATCGCACGGTTTTTCCAGGGAAGCTAAAATCAGGCTTTAGTTCTGCGGGTGCGTGTTGTGGCCATTTAACAACGACGCGATTGTTTGTGTGCAGAATGGCTGATTCAATTAAGCTTTTTGTATCGGGATCTGGTTTGACCAAGTGCTGTAGTGCTTGCATGTCTTTTTTTACAAGGGCTGATTTTTTTCGTTCAGGATGCATGGGATCAATATAGATAACGTCAGGCAAATTGTTAGATGCTAATGAATTCAAATAAGTTGTTGCATCCGTGACAATAAGCGATAAATCTAGCGTTGGCACTGGATTGCGTTTGAGGGCATCTTCCAATAACGCCGCCATGGTTAGGTTGCGCTCGAGCATGATAACTTTGGCACCAAAACTTGCCAATAGAACCGCATCGCGACCCCAACCAGCAGTTGCATCGATAATTTTAGTGCCTTTTGCGGGCTTGCATGCACGAATTAAGCCTTGTTTTTTTCCTTCAGCATGGCGTTTTTTCCATGCAGCATGGCTAAAATCCACAAAAATAGGGGAAAACAGGTCACTTGTGAGCGCGAGTTTGTTATCGAGCATTGCAAGTTGAGGGAGGGGCGAGTTATTCACAATTGAGCTCGTCATAAATTAATTGAAAAAGAGTTGTTTCAGCTTGCTCAGCCGCTAGGCTATGTTTGAGTGTTTTTAGTCGTTCACACAGTTGATCTCGATAGGACGGCGTATTAAGTAGCATACTCATGGATTCAGAAAGCATTTGTGCGGTGCAATCGTATTGCAAAAATTCGGGGATAATCATTTTATTTTGCAATAAATTGCACAGCCCCGCATATTTTACACGTATGAGTTTTGAAACGGCTAACGCAGTGATAAAAGATACTTTGTAGATAATGAACATGGGTTTTTCTAGTAGCGCGCATTCAAGAGACGCCGTACCTGATGCAACAATGACAGCATCACTTAAACGGACAGTATCAATCGCATGGCCTGATATAAAGGTGCAGGGAACGGAGTGACTTAACCAATGCTTCTTAATTGCACGGGGATCGAGGCTTTGTGCCATCGGGATCACATAATGCAAGCTATTGTTTTGCTCTGATAAGCGTTTTGCTGTTTGATAGAGTATGGGCATATGACGTGCAATTTCATTCATCCTACTCCCAGGTAACAGCGCAATAACAGTTTTATCGGTGGGTAAATTGATAGAAGCTCTTTCTATAGGAGTTTGACATGCTGCCTGTATACGAGAAACCAATGGATGCCCAACGAAAGATACAGGAACGCCGGCGGATTCGTATAGTTTCTTTTCAAATGGAAAGATAACTGCCATATGGTCTACGTATTTTTTGATGACGTGAATACGTTTAGGCTTCCATGCCCAGAGTTGTGGGCTAATGTAATAAAAGATGCGAATATTAAGCTTTTCTTTTGCAAAGCGAGCTAGGCGCAAATTGAATCCAGGGTAGTCTATTAACAGTAATAGATCAGGTTTTGTTTCTTCTAAATGGCGGCGAATTGCTTTTTCAGCTTGTCTGATGGTACGTAAATGACGGATAACTTCAGAAAATCCTGTTACACCAAAGCGCGCCAGATCACTGATGAGTTCAACACCCTCTGCTTGTAAATGAGCACCACCAATCCCCGTAATATTGAGTGAAAGTGGTGTTTTTTTGAGTGATCGAACAAGCTCCGCAGCATATTTATCACCGGATTCTTCACCTGCAATAATAACAAGACGTTTAGGCCGTTGCATATCGTGTGATCAAGTTATCATGAATGCAATCGGTTATTTTGGCTGCAGTTGCCAGCGCTTCGCATCCTGCTTCTCCTGTGACAAGCGGTGTTGAATCATGCTCAATACAATGAATAAACGCTTTGATCTCTTCTAACAGGGCATCACTTTTTTCAAATTTTGATTGATGCTGAATAATGTCTGGAATGCCAGGAAATAGCTCGCCGGTTCCCTTTTCAAATACAGCAAATTCGTTATGCTGGTAATCAATCGAAAGATAGCTACGCATTTGAAAAATACGCATTTTTCTTTCTGTTTTAAAGCTCACACGACTAGCGGTAACATTTGCAACGCAATGATTCTCAAAGGTGAGTCGAGCATTTGCTATATCCAGTGAGTTTGATAAAACGGGAGCCCCTGAAGCATCAATGGATTTAAGGGGCGATTTCACCATGGTTTGAATAATATCGATATCATGAATCATGAGATCAAGGATAACGTTAACATCAGCTCCTCGTGGGTTATAAGGCGCTAATCGATTAGATTCAATAAAAAGAGGTGTTTCTAAGTAAGGCTCTAGTGCTAATCGTGCGGAATTAAATCGTTCTAAATGTCCAATTTGTAATTTAGCTCCGGATCTTTGGGCTAAGGCAATGAGTCGATTGGCTTGCTCTACGGTCTCTGTCATGGGTTTTTCAAGTAAAACATGAATACCCCGCTCAAGACACGCTTTTGCAATGTCATAATGTGCTTTTGTAGTTGCTGCAATGCTCACCGCGTCAACGTGATGCAATAACTCATGAAAGTTTACAAAAGAAGGCACGTCTAATTCCGCTGCGACCGTTTGCAATTGCTGTACGTTGGTGTCTGATACACCCACAAGGATAGCGTTTTCGAGAGATTTATATTTTTGAGCATGAAAACGACCAAGATAACCAACACCGATGACACCACATTTAATTTTTTTCATAGAAGAACAACTGGTAAAGTTTGGGCTGATTATGGCATTATCTGATATTTATATCAATTTCGGAATTTAATCATTATCTCTATGTCAAATAAAAACGTCATTATCATTATTCCAACCTATAACGAATCAGCGATCATCGAAAAAACGATTATTGAAGTTTTTGAGGCTGTTTCAACAATTAACGATTGGCAGATCAGTGTGTTGGTTTTTGATAGTGCCTCTGCGGACAATACAGCAAGTATTGTGAAGGCACTTCAACAGACCTATCCTAAGCTACTGTTTCGATCCGAAATTAAAAAAACAGGTCTTGGTTCCGCTTACCATCAAGCCATGCGCATCGCGCTGGACGAGTTATCTGCGGATGTTGTGTTTGAGTTTGATGCGGACTTGTCTCATCAACCTTGTTATATAGCCCCCATGCTTGAACAACTTCAAGATGCAGATGTTGTTGTTGGAAGTCGATATGTAAGCGGCGGTGAGATTCCAAACAATTGGGGTTTCCATAGAAAAATACTGTCAGTTGCCGGAAATTGGATTGCGCGCGCTGTGCTTACGTGTCGCTATAAAGATTTTACAAGCGGATTTCGTGCCACGAGAAAAGATGTATTACAAAAAGCACTTCCAGATGTTTTTTTATCAAACCAATATGCTTATAAATTAGAGTTGTTGTGGCGTTTACACAAAAATAAAGCGCGGGTTCGCGAGTGGCCTATTATATTTGTCGATAGAACAGAAGGCGAAAGCAAGCTTCCAACCAATAGCATTGGAGATGCATTGAGGGTTATTTTTACTTTGCGATATTACGAATTAAAGCGTTATATCAACATGTGTATCGTGGGTGTTTCAGGCGCGACAGTGCAATTTTTATTATATAATGTGCTAAGTCAAATGATGTCCCCGTTCAGTGCAACTCAATGGGCAGTATCTGCGGCCATTCTTAATAATTATATTTTGAATAATATCTTTACCTTCAAAGACAAAAAAGAAACTGAAAACAAGCAAAAAGTTAAAATTTTGGCTTTGTTTTTGGTCTATTCAGTGTTCATCATTCAGTTGCAAAGTTATTGGATTAAATTCGGCATATCTTTTTTTGGCAGAGGGGCTCTAAAAGAAAATCTTATGCTGTTGTGTGGTGTGGGTTTGGGTTCTATTTTAAATTATTTTGTTTATTCTCGGGTGGTGTGGCGTAAAACAACTTCATAATAATAAGGTGTGAGGTTTACACCCATGCCCTGACTTTTTGCCCATATCATTTGAGGCTTAGACCGCACAGTTGTTTCTTGAGCAATCACTGGATTGTTAAAGTCGTTTAGGTTATTGCTGATGAGAATGAGTTTTTCTGGTAACGGTGGATTATCTTTTCTCCAATATCGAAACATCAGACTTTCTCCGCCAAAAACATCTGAGCCAAAAACATCATATCGTTGATTAATGATTGAATTGTCCAATTGTTTTGTTTGGTAAAACGTGAGTTCACTCGCGATATTGTAACGGTCGAGCGCAACAAACACAGGGTTTCCGCCTGTCTTCATGGCAATGGCATTAAATTGATTAGTCAGATTTTCCCAAGAAATATACTTAGATAGTATTTTGCTGTTCACTTGCTCAGGCTGGCCTAGCGCAACACAAATAAAAAAACCAAGATAAATGATAAGCAGCGTTATGGCGGTAATGAGCCATGCTTTAAATAATTTTATGGGCGCCTCTTGAATGAGTTCGGCAAGCCAAGGCGTAATGGCGAGTAAACTTGGGCCAATCCAATTAAATTTGATGGGGTGGCGTAGACTAAAGAGTGAGAAAACAATTAATGGGGTTAGAGAGAATACCCTTAAAAAATATCGTTTTTCAATTGTTAAAGGCAGCTTTTTTTTAAATAATTGGATGAACCCTACCAAACCCACCGGGGTTAGAAAGAGAATAAATAAACCAACCAGTTCATGAAAGCCAAATGTTGGCTGTTCTTGTAAACGACGTGTACTTTGAAAAAGAAAAGAGGCCCATTCATGGGTTGCATTCCAATAAATAACAGGAGTAGATAATAATGCAGTGATAAGTAAGCAAATATAAGGTTCTTTGCGAGCAAACCACTGACGGGCTTTAGGAATCAATATCAAATAAATGAGTGTGGCAGGCCCCAACAGGACAATACTATATTTTGAAAGCACGCCTAAGCCTAGCCAAATACCAGCAATGAACCATGCTTTGGATTCTGATAGCACAAGCGCTTTGTATAAATAATAAAGCGAGGCAGACCAACATACAATGAGGGGTAAATCGGGGGTCATCACCAGTGAATGTAAAAAAAAGAAGGGTAAAATAGCCAATAACATGACGGCATAAAGCCCAGCATGTGGGTTAATCTTTTGTGTTAGCTTATAACTAAATAAAGCAGTTAACGACCAACATACGATGGAAGGAAAACGAACGCCGAATTCATTCGTGCCAAAACATAAGGTGGATAGTTTAATCAGTAATGCAACCATGGGAGGGTGGTCAAGGTACCCAAAATCAAGATGGGTTGCATAATTCCAGTAATAGGCTTCTTCAACCAGAAGGTCGTGGTTGCCGATCATGAGTAATCTCATGACGAGAGAAATGAGCGCAATCAATACGGCATATTTTTGTATTTTGTTCAGAGACATCGAGCACATTGGCCAAGATAAAAAATTAATGTTAATGGATTTCATGATGATTTCATATCATTCTTCACTTAAAAGAATAATTTCAGTAGAATGGCCTCTTATTGAATGGATAAGAGGGCACTATGACCGTAAGTCAATTTACAATAGATTTTCAACACGTCACAATGAAGGACCTGGCACGTGTGGGTGGAAAAAATGCCTCTTTAGGTGAAATGATTTGTCATCTTACGGATCTTGGCGTTAAAGTGCCTCAAGGATTTGCTACCACGGCAGAAGCCTTTCGCTTATTTTTAGCAAATCAAGGACTGGATCAAAAAATTCATGCTCTCCTTGAACCCTTAGATGTCGATGATGTTACAGCGCTTGCTAAAGTGGGTCAAAAAATACGAAGCTTGATTCTTGATGCCCCTTTTTTGGCGGCGTTCGAGGAGGAGGTCAGGAACGCCTACGCTAATCTAAAGAAAACATTGGGCGACTCAATTGACGTTGCAGTCCGTTCGTCTGCAACAGCAGAAGATTTGCCAGAGGCTTCTTTTGCTGGGCAACAAGAAACGTTTCTTAATGTTAAAGGGATTGATTCTATTCTCGAGTCCATCAAAAAAGTATTTGCTTCCCTTTATAATGATCGTGCCATTGCGTATCGCGTACACAATAAGTTTGCACATCACGATGTTGCTTTATCTGTGGGAATCCAACAAATGATTCGTAGTGATAGTGCATCAAGTGGCGTGATGTTTACTATGGATACAGAGTCTGGATTTGATGATGTTGTGTTTATTACATCCGCTTATGGTTTGGGCGAAATGGTGGTTCAAGGCGCCGTAAATCCCGACGAATTTTATGTTCATAAACCGGCATTACGCGCTAACCATGAAGCCTTGGTTCGTCGTAACTTAGGAACGAAAGCACTTGCAATGGTGTATTCTGACGATCCAACAAGCGCTGAGACAGTAAAAATTGTGCCTGTTGCGCTGGAAAAGCAAAGGGTATTTTCATTAACCAATCATGAAGTTGAAACCTTAGCGCGTTATGCCCTCATCATAGAATCACATTATGGTCGGCCCATGGACATCGAATGGGCAAAAAATGGCGAAAATGGAGCGTTATATATAGTGCAGGCTCGTCCGGAAACGGTCAAAAGCAGGGCTAGTAAGCAGGTGATTGAGCGATATTCACTCCAGGCAAAAGGAACCATTTTGACGGAGGGGCGAAGTATTGGTCAGCGTATTGGTCAAGGTCGTGTGAGAGTGATTCAAGATGTCAGTGAAATACACAGGGTAGAGCCGGGTGATATTTTAGTCTCGGACATGACAGATCCCGATTGGGAGCCAGTGATGAAGCGTGCATCAGCCATTGTGACTAATCGAGGAGGCCGCACTTGTCATGCTGCGATAATAGCCCGTGAACTTGGAATTCCTGCTGTTGTTGGATGTGGTAATGCCACGCGTCTTATAAAAGATGGAGATGAAGTAACGGTCAGTTGCGCCGAAGGAGATGTGGGCTATGTATACGCAGGACTCATCCCGTTTGAGCGTGTTTCATTTAATGTTGAGTCTATTCCTGAGCTTCCTGTAAAAGTGATGTTGAATGTGGGTAATCCTGAAAGAGCGTTTACATTTCAATCAACGCCGAACCAGGGTGTAGGCTTAGCTCGGTTAGAGTTTCTTATCTCTAATACCATTGGGATTCATCCCAAAGCACTGCTCGAGTTTGATCAACAAGATGAGATGCTAAAAGCACAGATTTTAGAAAAAACCGCGGCTTATGACTCGCCTGTTGCTTATTATGTGGATCGTTTAAAAGAAGGGGTGGCAACGATTGCTGCGGCGTTTTATCCAAAACCGGTTATTGTTCGTATGTCCGATTTTAAATCGAATGAATATGCAAACCTGATGGGTGGTCAACGATACGAGCCACACGAAGAAAATCCAATGTTAGGGTTTAGAGGTGCTGCACGTTATGTTTCAGCAGAATTTGCAGATTGTTTTGCATTAGAGTGCCAAGCCATTAAGCGTGTTCGGGAGTCAATGGGATTCACCAACGTTGAAATCATGATTCCTTTTGTTAGAACGGTCGGTGAGGCTGCGGCAGTTATTGAACAATTAAAAGCGAATGGACTTGAGCGCGGGAAACAAGGGCTAAGGGTGATCATGATGTGTGAACTCCCTTCGAATGCGCTTTTGGCGGATGAGTTCCTTCAATATTTTGATGGTTTTTCAATTGGATCTAATGATTTAACACAATTAACGTTAGGGCTTGATCGCGACTCGGGTCTCGTTGCTGCCCAATTTGATGAGCGAAACGCGGCTGTGAAAGCACTCTTGCATATGGCGATAGTTGCATGTAAAAAAGCCAATAAATATATTGGGATTTGTGGGCAGGGGCCTTCTGATCATCAAGACTTTGCAGAGTGGTTGATGGACGAGGGAATTGAGAGTATCTCATTAAATCCTGACTCTGTTGTGGATACTTGCTTATTTTTAGCAAAAAAAAACGGGCAATAAGTCATGCCAACACATGCTGATCCAGTGTCCACAGTGATTTTTTGGGTGACTTTAGTTTTTGTTTTTGGGGTCATTGGACGCTACATCGCTCATCGTTTTGATCAACCCGGGGTTCTGGGTGAGCTTTTGATGGGCGTATTGGTTGGTAATTTATGTTATTTTGCAGGCATGCCAATTGCTGTGATTTTACGTGAGGGCAGTTCTGTATTTTCTATTTTCAAAGATTTATTGGCAGGTCTTCCTTTGGTGGATGCTGTTCGATCAGCGCTTCCTGATGCATCTTATAGTACTGGTTTAGTCAAGGCATTAGAGGGCCCTGATGGATTTGATTTAATTAAAGTGGCGTATGTCCTTGATATTTTTTCACGCTATGGGGTTATCTTTCTTTTATTTATGGTCGGGCTTGAAAGTTCTGTTGAGGAAATTAAAACTACAGGCCGCGCGTCATTACAAGTCGCTCTTATTGGTATGGCAGCACCCATTGCGCTTGGCTTGCTGGTCACCATTTTTCTTTTGCCGGAGGCACCATTTAATACGGATCTATTCGTTGCGGCAACGTTAGCCGCAACAAGTGTTGGTATTACTGCGCGTGTTTTAAAAGAAATGAATAAGTTAAAAACAACAGAGGCCAAAACCATTCTCGGCGCAGCCATGATTGATGATGTTTTGGGCTTGGTCATGCTTGCCATTGTCAGTGGTATGGTGATTCACGGATTTGTGGATTTTGGGATGATTTTTCATATTATTCTTTATGTTGTTTTGTTTTTTGCCGGTGTTTTAACATTGGGTCCTTGGGCTTTGAGAAAAGCTGTTCTATTTTTTAAATTTTTAGACCCATGGGAGTCTAAACTGGTCGTTTCTTTTATATGTGTAATGACATTGTCTTGGCTTGCAACCTGTGTGCAACTCGCGAGTATTATTGGTGCTTTTGCAGCAGGTCTTATTCTGCACGATGGGTTTTTCAAAGAGGCCAGTGACAAGCGTCAAATTCGTGAAATTGTGGGTCCTCTTGAAGCCTTGATGGCACCATTGTTTTTTATGTTGATTGGTATCCAAGTTAAACTCGAAACCTTTTATAATTGGCATGTGCTTTTAATTGCATCAGGCCTCATTGTATCGGCAGTGGTAGGAAAACTTGTCAGTGGTTTGGGTGCGCGTGCAAAGGATGATCGCTTGCTTATCGGTGTTGGCATGTTGCCTCGAGGAGAAGTGGGTCTTGTGTTTGCTTCTATTGGACGAACACTTGGTGTGATTTCGGATGAACTATTTTCGTCAATTATTCTTATGGTGATCGTGACAACCTTTATGGCACCTCCGTGGTTAAAGGCTCGTTTTAAAAGGCATACGGCATGAGTAGCGCTGCAAAAGATGTAATGGCTGATGTTCTGCGCGCCTTACAAGAAGATATTGGCACGGGTGATGTAACCGCTGCATTGCTTGCACCATCCTGTATCATTAACGCTGAAATTATTTCTCGTGAGCCCATGTTCTTGTGTGGTCGTCCATGGGTTGACTGCGTATTTAATCTCATTGATCCATCCATTCAAATCCATTGGCTCGTTGAAGAAGGCGAATGGCTAGAGACCCCCCGTGTTTTATGTAAAATTTCTGGTTCTGCACAACATGTATTAACCGCAGAGCGTACAGCACTTAATTTTTTGCAGACCTTAAGTGCTACTGCGACGACAACATATCATTGCGTGCAAGCACTGAATGGTTTGCCAACGCGATTACTCGATACCCGCAAAACGTTACCGGGCTTACGTAGCGCCCAAAAATATGCTGTAGCGCTTGCTGGCGGCATGAATCATCGCATGGGACTATTTGATGCCTACCTCATTAAAGAAAATCATATTCGAGCATATGGATCAATTACTGCAGTGATTGAGCGCGCGCGGGCTTTGAATGCAGCTATTTTGCTTGAAATTGAAGTAGAAACTTTGGATGAGTTGCGTGAAGCGCTTGCGGCAAAACCTGATCGCATTCTACTGGATAACTTCACACTTGAAATGTTACGCGAGGCCGTGCTGATGAACCAACCCAAATCAGTGATGTTAGAAGCTTCGGGTGGGATTGATATTAAAAATATGACCGATGTTGCAAAAACAGGTGTTGATTATATTTCGATGGGCTCGCTTACAAAGTCTGTTCAAGCCATTGATTTAAGTTTATTAATAAAGGATCACATATGACAGGGATTGTATTTACAGGGGGTGGCACGGCGGGACATGTGACGCCTAATATCGCGCTGATACATGCACTTAAACGACAAAAACCAAAATGTGACATTTATTATGTAGGTTCAATGGATGGCGTTGAGAAATCTATGATTACAGCATTGAATATTCCGTATTATGCCGTTCGTTCCGGTAAGTTACGTCGTTATTTAAGTTTTAAAAACTTTTTAGATCCCTTTAATCTTCTGATAGGCATTGTCCAGGCCACTTTTTTATTGCATCGATTAAAGCCTTCGCTTGTGTTCTCAAAAGGGGGGTTTGTTGCCTTTCCTGTTGTGGTTGGTGCATGGTTAAATCGCATTCCGGTGATTGCGCATGAATCA
The DNA here is from genome assembly GCA_947504875.1 of Legionellaceae bacterium. Taxonomy (GTDB): domain Bacteria; phylum Pseudomonadota; class Gammaproteobacteria; order Legionellales; family Legionellaceae; genus CANNJI01. The sequence goes on along the minus strand of CANNJI010000047.1, from coordinate 2,925 downwards.
GATTTAACGCCTGGGCTTGCGAATCGCTTGAGTTATCCTTTTGTTAATAAAATTTTTGTAACGTTTGCTGCGGCTAAGTCGTATTTTAAAAATCAAAATAAAGTTGATGTCACCGGCACACCCATTCGTGCTGAATTATTTGATGGCAAAAAAGCCAAAGGTCTTGCCGGTTGTGGATTTAATACAGACAAGCCTTGTCTTTTGTTGATTGGAGGAAGTCAAGGCTCACGTGCCTTAAATGATGCTTTGAGATCTGCATTGGATAGATTAACCGATCGATACCAGGTGATTCATTTGTGTGGTAAGGGTAACGTGGATAAATCGTTACTCAATCACATGGGTTATTGTCAGTTTGAATATGTGGATGAGGCGCTTGCTGATTTGTTTGCGGCAACAGATGTGGTTATTTCGCGGGCAGGGGCAAATACATTGTATGAGCTTTTGGCTTTAAATATACCCCATGTATTGGTGCCGTTATCATTGCAATCTAGTCGGGGCGATCAAATTCAAAATGCACGCCATTTTGAAAAAGAGGGTGTGAGCACGGTGATTGATGAATTAAAATTGACGCCAGAGGGGTTAATCAATGCAATTGATGCTGTTTATGAAAAACGAGAAGTTATCCAAGGTAAAATTAGAGCACTTCAAGTGGGTTCAGCAACGGATATTATTTTAAATAAAATGGTTCCTTTTCTAAAAAGCAGTTGAGCTTAGGATCGTGCTCGAAATAATTTCCTATGATTAAACGAGCTAAACTCGCGCTGCTCAAACAGAACCTCGTTTAATCATAGGAAATTATTTCGAGCACGATCCTAAGCGAGGATTTTACTTCTTCTAACCGACCGCTATCTATAATGTATAAAGTGAGTAAACACATGATCAATGTAGGACAGTATAATGAATTAAGGGTGATCAAAGAGGTTCCGTTTGGGCTTTATTTGGATGGCGATGAGTGGGGCGAAATTTTGATCCCTAAACGATATGTGCCACAAGAAACAATCATTGGCGACCTACTCAATGTGTTTATCTATTTTGATTCAGAAGATAAAATCATTGCCACCACACAGCGACCTCGTGCAACGATAGGCACGTGTGCGTTTTTGAAAGTGATCGATGTTAACCCTGTTGGCGCATTTTTGGATTGGGGCTTGGATAAAGATTTGTTGGTTCCAAAGCCAGAGCAAAAACGTGCCATGGAAAAAGACAAATCGTATATTGTTTATGTTAAGCAAGACAATAGGGGCCGCATTATTGCGAGCTCTAAACTTGATTATTGTTTAGATAAATTACCTCATCATTTTAAGCCAGGGGAAGAGGTCAGTCTCTTGATTGCTGAGTCTACCCCATTAGGACAAAAGGTTATCATTAATCATGGTCATTGGGGCTTGGTTCATTCAGGTGATATTTTTCAAGCGTTAAGTTACGGAAAAAGAATCCCGGGTTATATTAAAACCATACGGGACGATGGAAAGATTGATGTTGTTTTAAGAAAAATGGGACAAGACAGTATTCGTGAGTTAGCAAAGCGTATTTTAATAGCGTTACACAACGCGGAAGGCTTCTTGCCCTTGCATGATAAGAGTCCAACAGAAGATATTCAGCATGCATTCAGTGAGAGTAAAAAAAGTTTTAAAAGTGCGATTGGTCACTTATATAAGCAAGGGGACATTCAGATTGAGACAAATGGCATAAGATTGTTAAGTAAAGACTAAATTGAATGCTCAGTGTTAAAAAAACACTGAGCCTTGTATGATTTTTTTATTTTTTATTTTTGATTGCTGAGCCAGTGCTTTCATCGCAAGACTCATATTCTCGAAAGGTGCTTGTGTTGATAGTTTTTTATCTTTTAGATGAATAAAAGAAGCAAAAGAACCATCTTGAGCTGACCAATAACTACAAATATGAACTTGCACATGATCAACGTCTACAACCGCAGGATTGCTTTCAAGAAGTTCGAGTGAGGGAGTCATTTTAGCTGCAGAATCTGCAGGATATTCACCTTCAACGGATTGAACTGGAGAGATAATCAAACTATCTACGATCTCAGATCTTTGTTTCGCGCGAACTTGCCCCACAAGCCATGTATTGGGTTCTTGAGTTTGAGTGTTTAAACTTAATGGATATTCAATATAAAATCCCTCAAATGTTGATAGCTCATTCGTTGAGGGGCATTCAAAATTTTTTGCAATGGCAACAGATGAGGCTGCAATCAAAAAACTACTTAAAATAACTTTTTTAAAAGATAAGAAACAACACATTATAATCTCCTGGGATAAATAAAAAGGCTAATTGCTTGTCTGCCCAATACTATAATTTTGTGCAACGTGGGTACATGACTCTGGGTTTTTTTGGAAATGGAGAGCCAATCACCATGTCATTGTCTACAGCACAACACACCACATTGATGATGTCTTCTTCTGTGATAAATTGACAATCAACTTTGAGGAATGACTTAGACTCTATTCTGAGACAGCTGAGTTTTCTTTCTCTTGACTTACAAAAGTCGACAAAAATAACATATTGATCGTAATCTGATTTCATGAGACGTGCCAGCGCATCGATGACTATACCAGGTGTTTCTATGTGAACTAATGAATTATTTTTAAGAATCACATAATTGGAATTAGTTGGGAAGGAAAAAAAAGAAGATGACCGCATGATAAAAACACCTTTCATGATAAAATTAAGCTTACTATTTTATCACGAGAGTATTTTTTTGTCCACTACGTATTGACTGTAGCAGCGATTCCCGCTTAAATCGTATGCCAGCCTAAAAAATGTTAACAGTGGTGTAAAAGCGCGTATATATGGCGCAGCCTTTAATTGAACAAGGCTAGCACAAACGAACTTAAAACATCCCCGTTGATTCGCACTACGATCACCTTGATTGACAGACTATTAAAACGGCGGATCCTCTCTTCTGAT
>CANNJI010000046.1 GCA_947504875.1 Legionellaceae bacterium | reverse complement strand
GCCTTGCCGAAAGGTCACATACTTTCCGCTCCCTAACGGTCACGGTTCGGATTTTGTATATACTTTCCGCTCCCTAACGGTCACGGTTCGGATTTTGTATATACTTTCCGCTCCCTAACGGTCACGGTTCGGTTTTTGTATATATTTTCCGCTCCCTATAAATGATGACTACTGTCTGGGATATTGTTATCTTGAAGCCGCTGATGTATCTCATCTATTTCAGTTCGAATTGCTCCAGCTTGTTCAATGAGAGGCAACAATTTTTTATTGTTGATATAATTGAGATCTTTTGTCATAGCGTTTTCAAGCGCGGTTAAATGCGCTTGTGTTGGTGTATTAAGATAATTTTTTAATGCAATCCTTATGGCGTTATGCGTTATAAGCTTATGGGTGCATTGCTCTATGATGTCATCTAATTTATCTGTATGGTAATGCTTAATTGATTGGTCATCGAGCTGCTTTCTTTCGTCTTTAAGGGATTCATTTAATGACTCAATGGATGCGAGTTCATTGAGCGTGGTTTCTAAATAACTTTCACATTGATGATAGTCTTGTTCCGTTGTGTCGTTATCATGTGTCTTAATGTCTGCGTCTAAAACCCAAGGCCTGTTTTCTGTAAATATAGCTTCAATCGGGTCAATGGCATCAATTTTTTTGATGGCTACGTCAATTGCAGCAAGTATCGATTTATCTTTTTCATTCTGTTTTAATGAGCAAAGATAAGCTTTGACCTCCATGAAGGCACGGTTTGTATCCTCTAAAGAAGCGTCCTCTGCTAAGCTTTCCACGAGATGAAATATGGCTTCGCATTCATCACGTTTTTCGATATCAGTGCTTGGAATAGCAAGCAAAACCTCACCAATAGCGGTGTATGCCTGAGTGCATAAATTATTATGCTGGTCTATTCGACCATGTAGTATCGTGAGTAAGTTCCCGAGTGCTTGTATTTTATTTTCATCATTATCATGTCTAGTGCGAATGGTTTCAAATGAACCACTCATCTCTTCTAATGCCAAGGCATCAATTTCGGCTTGGGGTAAATTGTTTTTTATTTTTTGGATGATTTTTTCTAGTGACTGAGCGAGAAACAGACTCCCTTTGTTTTCGCTCTCGTCAGAGGGTACGAGTTGTTGACACATAATCAATAGGGTATTGAGATCATACAATGCTGTTCGATTTTTTATGATAATATCTTTTTTCTCTAATGCCCATGCTTCTTGTTTTTGAGCCTCTTGTTTGAGCGCTTCTTTTTTTTGCTCAAGCGCTTTCTGCCTCAAGGTAAGAACATCTATTGTTGCTGTATTATCGGCAATTTTTTCTGAGAGGATGAGTACCGTACTCGTTGGATCAATAGGTATGAGCGCTTGAGCAGCTGAGGGTGTGGTTGCAATTTCTGGATAAAGCGCTTGCGCCTTGTGTAACAGGACAGTGACCATTCTATCGATTTTACTGTCTTCGATGGCTGTGTTTAAGCGATTTAATGCAGCCAAGGTTGGATCAGTTAGAAATTTTTTTAATTCAGATTTAACTTTTTTACAGCCAGGCTCATCTTCGTCTTTCATAAACCCTTCGTTCAAAGTGCATTGTGTTATGAGCGCCTTTCGCTCAGCGGCAGAATCTCGATTTAATTGAACGCGACGTTCTGCGATATCAATGGTTAATCGGGCAGGTGTTTTATCCCCTTTTTCAGCGATTAATGCTTCTCGTTGTTTAGAGAGTGTTGTTATATTTTTTTCTTCATTTTCCAGTTTTTTATAGTTGTCTGATGCCAAGAAAAATTTTTGCTCATCATCGATGAGGATGTAGTCTGCTTCATCTTTTCTTAAAGATTGTATTACTTGTTCCTGCCATTTTTTTTTGCTTACTACCTCAGCCAGTGCAGTTTCGTAGGGGCGTTGGCCAAAGAAGAATCGAAAAATTGCATAAATTAAGCTGGCTATGATGCCTTGAGGTTTAGCCGCTTCTGCTCTCATGCTCGCTTTATCAATGAAGTCTTGTATTTCTTCTATGACAGCTATTTTTTTTGTAATGTTGGGCGCTATGTGTTTAAGTGCTTTTTCAAGCATTTCTTTTTCATGTTTAATGGGTTCTATTGCTTTTTTCTTTGCAGAGAGTGTTTTCTCAATCACGTGAAGATCATTATCAATGTCTTTTATACGAGCAATTTTAGCCGTTAATAATTCAATTTCCTTTTCAAGCAATGCTTTTTCTCGCTCAACAGAAGACAAGATCTTGTCGCTTTCAATCCTGGCAAGCGCCTCTTGCTTTGTATTTAAGTTGGATTCAAGTTCTAATTTTTTATCCAGTAAAATTTGTATCTCGGCACTTTGAGGCTTAGCTTGTTTTAAATTCAAGGCACCAAAAAATGTGTCCTGCACGGTTTGTTTATTTTTCGCATGCTCTTTATCAAGATCTGCTTTAATCGCTAGGAGCGTTTTTTCTGCTATACCGATATCTTTTTTTAGTTTTTTAATCTGCTCTTGAACTTCAGAATGATAAGTCTCAACGACCGTTTGTTGATCGCTATTGCTTGTTTCGACATCACTACCACTGTCACTGCCCTTACGATAGCGCTCAACGACAGTGCTTCGAACGCTCTGGGTTGTTTCATCATCGCTGTCACTCGCGAGTGCTGGATTTTTTGGGTTAGGCATTACGTCTCTCCGTGATATACATAAAACATATTGTATTGTATGTGTAAAGATAGACCAATGTTTTACTTATTTCCAGGAAGGATTAAATCATTTCAATTAACTTTATCAGACTTTTAGCATGAATATCTTTAAGCATTTCAAATGAGGAGGCCTCTTGCACTAATGTTTGGTTGTTTTCGAGTTCAAAGCCAACATACACTTGTTCACTGTATTTTTTGCGTAATGCGCTTACAAATCCGTCGCTTGCACCACGATACGGGTAATTCATGCGGATGTTATAGTCTGGGGGGGTGTGGGTCAGTATGGTATGCCAAATGCGTGCAATTTCTTTTTCTGCATGGCGTGTTGGATCATAGAGTAGGCCAATGGCAGCATTACGTGTGATACCATTGAGTTCGGGTGTAAAACTATGCACGGAGAGGTGGAACACTTGACGATTATTTTTAATGTGGCGCTCAATACACTGCTCGATGGGTTCCCGGAAGGGTAAATAATAGTGATGGATGATGATGTCTTTTTCGTCTTGTGTTAAAGGCTGGGTCCACTCGGAAAAACACTTGGGGTGATTTAAGCTGCGGTTGCAGTCAATTAAAAGGCGACTTGCTGTTGCTTCTTGATAATCACAAGGGAGGCATGCGGCAAGGTGCTCTCCCAGGGCTTTTGCACCAAAATCAACACCACGGTGTGTGTTTAAAACAGACTCATGACCGGAAAAAAGCGATTGATAGGCCGCGGGAATGGTGTTTACAGCATGTTCGACACTGATGACCAGCGCTATTTTTTTCATGGTGAGTGGTTTCTCTTATTCAGATGAAATTATGTTTTCATTTTAGCAGGTATAGCTCCAGTGTCTACTTCACAAAGGGGGCAATACAGGACATAATGAATTTCTTATTTTAAACGAATGGCATGGAGTGCTATGTGGCTTGTTAGACTTGCCTTGTCACGACCTTATACCTTTGTTGTATTAGCTCTTTTGTTAATGTTGCTTGGTATCTTATCTATTCTACGAACGCCTGCAGATATTTTCCCGGCCATTGATATTCCTGTTGTGAGTGTTGTTTGGCAATACTCAGGCATGCCACCAGATGATATGGCGAACAGAATAACCACAATTTTTGAGTTGGCCGCAACGACAACCGTAAATAATATTGAGCACATGGAATCTCAATCTTTATTAAGCGTAAGTGTGACTAAAATGTATTTTCAAAAGGGGGTAGATATTGCGGTTGCACTGAGCCAAGTGACAGCCATTGCGCAAACCATGTTGAAGTATTTACCGCCCGGAATTACGCCTCCTTTTGTTTTGAGCTACGATGCCTCAACGGTTCCTGTCATGAATCTTGTTTTATCGAGTGATACGCTTCCCGAAAAGCAATTAAACGATTTAGCGAATAACTTTGTTCGACCTCAGTTGGCAACAGCGCAAGGGGCGTCCGTTCCTTATGCAGTCGGTGGAAAAACACGGCTAGTAATTGCTGATTTGAATACTGAAGCAATGCAACAATATGGTGTTTCAGCGCAAAATGTAAGCACCGCTTTGAATTTACAAAACCTTATTATTCCTGCGGGTACTGAAAAAATTGGGCCTTATGAATACATTATCAAAACGAACAATAGCCCTTTGCGTGTGGAAGACTTTAACCAAATGCCTGTGAAAACATCACCCAATGTTGTTATTTATTTACGAGATGTTGCACATGTGCGCGATGGCTTTCCGCCGCAAACAAATTTGGTTAATATGGATGGTATTCGCGCTGTTATGTTGAACGTTGAAAAAACAGGGCATGCTTCAACACTGAGCATTATTCAACAGGTGCTTTCAATTATACCCCGTATCAAAGCAAATATGCCTAAGGAGTTGAATTTAAATGTTGTGGGAAATCAAGCGCCTTTTGTGAATGCTGCGATTCATGGGGTATTAATGGAAGGTGCGACGGCTGCATTTTTAACAGGCATGATGATCTTGTTATTTTTGGGAAGTTTGCGCAGTACTTTTATTGTGGTTATCTCCATACCTTTGGCTATTTTAACCTCGCTTGCTTTGCTTGCCATGACGGGTGAAACCATTAACATCATGACCCTGGGCGGATTAGCTTTGGTGGTGGGTATTTTGGTGGATGATGCAACCGTTGCCATTGAGAATATCAATTGGAACATTGAGCAGGGGAAAAAATTAAAAGATGCCATCTTAGATGGGGCGCAACAGATTGCAACGCCCGCCATTGTTTCTACCTTATGTATTTGTATTGTATTTTTACCTATGTTTTTTTTAGAAGGTGTTTCAGAGTACTTATTTATTCCGCTGGCAAAAGCTGTAGTATTTGCCATGATTGCTTCCTATTTTTTATCGCGCACCTTATTACCCACGATGGCGCTGTATCTGTTAAACGATAAGCATGAAACAAAGGAAAATGCTTCAACACGATGGACTCGCTTGCATGAGTCGTTTAATCATAAGTTTGAATGCTTTCGTTTGAATTATCAAAAACATTTAACCTGGACTCTAGAGCATCGTTCTCGGTTTATTGGCCTATTTTTAGGATTTGTTTGTTTATCTCTTGCGATCTTATGGCCCTCGCTTGGGTCTAATTTTTTTCCGAACGTCGACTCCGGACAGATTTTATTACATTATTCAGCCCCACCGGGGACGCGAATAGAAGAAACAGCAAAGCTTGCTGCAGAAGTGAATACGCTGATTAAAGAAGTGATCCCGGCAACAGAGCTCGATCATACGGTTGATAATATCGGCTTGCCGTATTCAGGGGTTAATTTAACGTATAACAGTTCAGGAACAAATGGTGTCTATGATACCGATACGTATATTGCATTAAAACCCAAGCATCATGCCGTTCAAGACTATATTCATGTGTTGCGCAAGCGACTCAATGAAACGTTTCCCGGGGTTAGTTTCGCATTTTTACCCGCGGATATGGTGAGTCAAATTCTTAATTTTGGTCAACCCTCGGTCATTGATATTCAAATCACAGGATTAAAAGATGTTAAAAATCGACATTATGCAAGCCTCTTACTTGAGCGTTTGAAACAAATCCCGGGTGTGGTTGATGCCCGTATTCGCCAATCGAATCATTACCCTGCATTTATTGTGGAAACGGATCGCTCGCGGGCAAAAGAGTTGGGTTTTACGCAGCAAGACATCGGAAATAGTTTGTTAATTTCATTGTCTGGCGCTTTTCAAACGGTACCTAATTTTTGGGTTGACCCTAGCAATAATATGTCGTATCAAATCACCACACAAACACCACAATATAACATTGATTCGATTCAGGAGCTCATGAATACGCCGATTACGAATCCAAATGTAAGCACATCACCGCAAATTCTTGGTGCAATGGCAACCCTGAAACGAACGGGCGTTCCTTCGGTGGTTACGCATTATAATGTGCAGCCGGCGATTGATATTTATGCGGGGGTTGATGGGACTGATCTCGGATCTGTTGCCAAACAAATTAATCAAATCTTAAAAGAGACCAAAAATGATTTACCGGCTGGGTCTCAACTCTTTGTGCGAGGACAAATTGCAACGCAAGAATCTACATTTAATACGCTATATTTTGGATTGTTATTTTGTATTGTGTTAATTTATATGATTATTGTTATTAATTTTCAGTCATGGCTTGATCCCTTTATTATTATTACAGCGCTGCCTGCCGCGTTGGCAGGGATTGCCTGGATGTTATTTTTGACGCATACAACGTTAAGTGTTCCGGCTTTAACGGGTGCTATTATGGCCATGGGGGTTGCAACGGCCAATAGTATATTGGTGGTGAGTTTTTCAAAACAGAACATGTTAGATGGGCTTGATCCCCTCCATGCAGCATTAGAAGCCGGATCAACGCGTTTGCGCCCTGTGTTAATGACAGCATTTGCAATGATAATTGGTATGTTACCCATGGCATTAGGATTAGGGGATGGAGGCGAACAAAATGCACCGCTTGGGCGTGCTGTGATCGGTGGATTGTCTTTCGCAACAATAGCCACCTTATTTTTTGTGCCCACTGTTTTTTGTGCATTGCATAGCCGAAGAATTGCCAAAGGACTGAATCATGCGTAAAAAATTAGTGAATCATTATAAAGCATTAAAAAAGCGACCCTTTCATTTTGCTGCTTATGTGTTAATTGCATTGCTGATGGTCATATTTTTTTCTCGCTATTTAGCTTCTGTTGCATTGAGTCGACAAACTCAAGCGGCTGCAATGTTACATGTGAAGGTTTTAAATGCCAAAGAAACCGCCAAGGAAGAGAAAATTTACCTCCCGGGAAGCGCACTTGCATGGCATGAGGCGCCTATTTTTGCGCGAACCAAAGGTTATTTGAAAACGTGGTATGTGGACATTGGCTATCGTGTTAAAAAAGGTGATCTGTTGGCTGTGATTGCACGCCCTGAGTTGGATGCGCAATATTATGAGGCCAAAGCTTATTTAAAGGTTGTGACAGCGCAAAATGATTTGGCTCAAATCACGGCCAGACGTTGGAATCATTTGGTAAAAACAGATTCGGTCTCAAAGCAAGCCAATGATAATAAAACGTATGAGGCTCAAGCGCTTGCGGCGGAATTGGTGAAAGCTCAGGCTAATCTTGAATATCTAACCGCCTTGGTTAGTTTTGAAAAGGTTGTAGCACCTTTTACAGGAACCATTTCATTACGCCAAACAGATATAGGGGCTTTGATTAATATTGGCAGCAACCCCGCACAAGCCCAACCTTTATTTAAAATCGTTCAGTTAGATAGGTTACGTTTATACGTGAATATTCCTCAAACGTATTCAACACGAATAACACCGAACATGCAGGTCAACATGCGTTTTACGGAGCACCCGGGCAAGGTGTTTGCTGCAAAATTGTTAAAGACGGCCGATGCCATTGATCCCGTTACGTTAACCCTGCAAGCTGAATTTGAAGTTCAGAATCAAGATGAAATTCTGATGCCTGGAAGCTATACCATGGTGGAATTTTCAATTCCAAGCATACCCAGTAGCGTTGTTTTACCAGTGAATACCCTGATTTTTCGTGCACAAGGCTTACAAGTGGCGGTTGTTGATAAAAACAACCGAATAGATATTCGTAACATTACGATGGGGACTGATTTTGGTAATACAGTGCAAATTAATAGTGGTATAAATCCGGGTGAACGTGTGATTGTTAATCCTGCTGATTCGATTTATCAGGGACAATCCGTTCAAGTTGTTGGTCTAGCCAATAAAAATTTAATATGAAGCCCATGATAAAGCGTATTCTACTGTTAAGTTTAGCGGGGTTAACCGCATGTAATCTTGCACCGCATGCTGAACGACCCGTCATGCCCATTCCTCATCAGTATAAAGAAGCGGGTCAATGGGTTCGTGTCAAGCCATCCTTGGCCATGGCAAAAAAAGACTGTAGATGGTGGGTTGTTTTCCATGATCCCTCACTCAATGCGTTAGAAGATAAATTAACCGCAAGCAATCCGAGCCTACAACTTGCTTTTTCACGCTTTCAAGAAGCCCGTGCCTTAGCGCAAGCAGCCCGGTCCCAATTGTATCCAACCCTAGTAGCCCTTGGTGGACAATCAAGACAGCTTAATTCTGAAGTGATTGCGAACGTTTATCCAACCACCTCGTTTTTATACAATACAGCAACACTTCAAGGCCTTTTGTCTTACGAAGTGGATGCTTGGGGGCAAATACGCAATACAGTTGCAGCAAGCACACATGCAGCACGCGCGAGTGAGTTTGATTTGGCATCCATGGATTTAAGTTTGCATGCCATGTTAGCTGATCTTTATTTTGAGTTAAAAGGGGATGACGAAATACAAATTGCCCTGGATCGCATTGTAAAAGCGTATGAACATGCCCTCTATTTGGTGCATCAGTTACATACTGGTGGTGCTGTTTCTGCGCTAGAGGAAGATCAAGCTCAGCATCAACTCGATAATGCAAAAACAGCTGCAACTGATATGCGTTTAAAGCGAGCTAATCTTGAGCATGCCATTGCTGTTTTGGTGGGCGAAATACCCGCTAATTTCCACATGCCAACCCTGCGGGCGCCGCTTAAGTTCGTACCCGTTTCTCCTGATTTGCCATCACTTTTGTTGGTGCGGCGCCCTGATATTGCAGCTGCTGCAGAGCGCGTGCAATCTGCAAATGCAACCATCGGGATTGCGAGAGCGGCATTTTTCCCGACAATTAATTTGACAGCGTTGGTGGGGTATCAAGGGAAGAAAATATCATCCTTATTTACAAATCCAAGTTTGATTTGGGCGCTTGGCCCGCCCAGTGGTATGGTTGTCATTCCACCTGAACTGTCTCAAATTGTATTTGATGGCTATTATTTGCAAGCTAATTTAAAGCGGGCAAAAGCAAGTTACTATGAAAGTGTTAATCAGTATCGCCAAACCGTTTTAACGGCTTTTCAAGAGGTAGAGGATAATTTGGTGTCTACCTATCGCCTTAATCAAGAAGTAGCAACCCAACGTGCTGCAACCCGTGCTGCTGAACGCGCGTTGTATCAAGTGAGGCAGCGCATGAAAGATGGTATGGATACTTATTTGGGTGTGGTTAATGTTGAAGATGAGGCCTTACAAGCCAAAATAGCCTTGATTAATTTAAAAACCAACCGCCAATTGGCGAGTGTTCAGTTGATCAAAGCGCTTGGCGGTGGGTGGAAAATACGAGAAGCGATGAAGCAGCCGATTTAGTAGTGCGTTGGTTGTTATCCTTTTTTTTTGTCGCACGTACTCTATCTTACACGAATCAACAGTTTAGAAAACAAACGAACTAATCCGGAACATACTCCGGATTAGTTCGTTTGTTTATCCTATAAACAAGCTATTTTTAACCAAACATTGCCCAAGGTTCTGATACACCTTGATGAGATTCGCTCTTGAAAAATCCTTGTTGCACGCTTTTAAAATACGCTCACTTAAATTACCGTGCGTTAATATGTTCTCAAGGGCTAATTGGTCTTCACGGGTTAACTCCGCACTTACGCGCTCTATGAGTAAGCTCCAGGCGTCTCTTACGGTCATTGGACGGGTTGGCAATTCACAGGCATGCAGGAAATTTAAATCTTCTATGATAACGTTTAAACCCTGTTCAATGGTTTGATCATAGATTTTTTTTAGGGCTTGTGTACTATGGACTGCTCGTTGTGATGACGTGCGAAAGGTATGCCAGTGCTTTAAAATGGCTTGAATCACATGGGCAATGGCAATGTCTGCATTCACACATTCTTGCGAATCAATGATGCGAATTTCAACTGCGCCGTAATCAAATTTAGGGATCGCAGCACGCGAATTAAGCCATTCATATTGTAAAATTTGATCTGGGTCAAAAGGGCTGATTGCTGCATACATGGGGTTTAAAATAGTGTCCTGGTATTCTTTTTGGCTTTGAATAAATTCAGGAATAATATCAGCGGCAATGGCAGGAATTTTTGCTTGATTGGTATTATAAAATGAAAGCCGAGTATCAAGCATGCCTGTTGGTGCGCCATCAAGAATAGGGCTGCTTGCCGCGAGTGCAGGTAAAAGGGGTAAGAGTAAACGAATGCTGTTGTGGAGAATATAAAACTCATCATCGTTGGCAAAAGGTAAGTTCACATGCATGCTTTGTAAATTGGACCACCCATGCCCCTTGCAATTAAAAATACTGTCATACTGTTTATAAATTTCAGTGTTGTCATAAGGCCAGCGTTTCGTTTCCGTATGTGGATTCATGAACGGGTGGGCAGCTGTTGGTAAGAGCATGAGGTTATGCGCATCTAACAGCGGGCTAAGTGCTGTGATGGTTGCTTGGAATTGGGCTGTGATATCGGTGTCAGGTGTTTTAGGGCCGTTATTTTTGAGCTCTAAAACATGCATCACGAGTTCATTACTGATGGCTATGTCGCCTACAATAACTTCATTGACCACCTCGCCTGCCAGAGCTTTTAACAGAAGGTCACTTTTGGGCTGAACACACAGCGTGTCTTTATCGACCAGCATATATTCTATTTCAATGCCCATGACCGAAAAAAGTGAGTATTTAGACATAGCCATGTTTCCTTCGGATCCGTTGTAAAAAGACATGCATGATCTCTTCATAGAGCTGAGTCCCTAAGACTTCATCCTCTACTTCGGTATCAACATTCGGGTTGTCGTTAACTTCGATAACATAATGATTCTTCCCATCACTTTTGATATCAACGCCATATAAGCTATCACCAATAAGACGTGTGGCTTTGAGTGCTGTTTTGAGGACGCCTTCGGGGACTTCACTGATGGGTATTGTTTCTGAGTGGCCCACGGTGTCACTGTCAGTGCTGGATTTCCAGTTGTAAATTTGCCAATGATCTTTTGCCATGAAGTAACGGCAGGCAAATAAGGGTTTATTATCAATAATGCCAATACGCCAATCAAAGGCTGTGGGAATAAAGGACTGTAATAAGATAAGATCGGATGTTTTAAAAAATTGAGTTAAAGATTTTTGCAAAGATTTGTAATCATCTACTTTGATAACCCCTTGGGAAAAAGCGCTGTCTGGTTTTTTTAAAACACAAGGAAACGTAATGTCGGGCAGTTTTGTATCATATTTACTAACAAAAATGGTGTTAGGGGTTAAAATTTGATGGCTTCGCATAAGCTCGGCTAAATAAACTTTATTGGTGCATTTTACAATGGACTGTGGATCATCCATCACAATTAAATTTTCTTGCGCTGCTCGTCTTGAAAAACGGTACGTGAAATGATCCACTGCCGTTGTTGCTCGAATAAAAAGGGCATCGTATTCACCAATTGATTTTGTATTGTTTTTATCAATAAGCTCAATGTTAAGCCCCATTGATTCCCCTGCGGCAACAAATAAATCCAGTGCTTTTTTATCAGAGGGAGGATTGGGTTCTGTTGGGTCTATGAGGATTGCCAGGTCGTGAAAGCGTTGTTTTTTTCGCCATTGATGAAATCGTTTTTTACCCACATAGGTTTGTGCTGCTTCTTCCATAAAGGCTTGATGTTGCGGTGGAATATCGATGGCGCTGATGATGTTCAGTTTTTTAATCTGCCAGTGCTTCTTTTTTTCAAAGGAGAAGCGTATTAAAGGCAGAGGGAAAAGTCCATGGAGTTTTTTAGCTAAATTGGCATGTGTTTTTGCAATGTTTTGTCCAAAGTAAAGGCTAAAAATGAAGTCCTTGCCTTTAATATGTTGCAAGCTGTGCTGTATTTCTTCTTCAATTTCATGTGAAATATGTTTTGATAAACTTGTATTTAATATATCTTGAATATGGAGTATAGACGGCAGTGCTTTATGGTCTCGTGCTTCAGCGAGCAGTGAAACGTAGTATCCAATGGTTTGATAATCGTAGGCTTTACATAGGTTGATGACCCGCATTGAGCCTTGGTGATATAACGTATCTGACAAATAATCAGTGGCATGAACAACAGGCGCTAATGTATTCAAAAACGCCCAGCTGAGTGGATCATCTGTAACAATAATCGTTTGCATTCAAGTCCCTTTTGGTTGAATGATGAGTAAGTTCGCATCATAAGTGAGTACACCAAGCATAATTGCATTGATCAATCGGTTACTGCTGACTTTATAATAATTATTATGTGATATCGGATTTTCACGATGTGGATCAGCAACAACGACACGTCGTTTTTGATCATCATACCCACATAACACAACAAAATGGCCACAAGGTGTGCCCTTGATGTCATCGTAAGAGGAGAGTCCGTCGTTAGAAAAAAATTCGCGAGCACAACGATAAAGGTATGTTGCACTTAAACTGGTGAGGATAGGGATCCCTTGGTTAAAATAGGATTTAAGAAGAGCCGGGTTTAGGGTTCTGAATCTAATTTTTCCACCTAACTCTAAATATTCTCGATAGGCAGTTGAGGCTTCGACGAGCGCTTTATCTTTTTTATAATGAAGTTGTGCATTGAGCTTGCTGATAAGCATGTCGCTGCTGGGTTCTATTTCTTTAAACCAGGTTGGGTCAAATACATTGAGATTGTTGACATAGAGTGTGGCATTAAAATTTTGATGTAAGGCATGCTTTCCTAAAAGTGGTCCAAGTGTACCACCAGAACGAACGCGTTCTACTTGTTGCACGACGGCATCAAACGAAATATTAATGTTATAATGCTGATAGAGGGCATATAGACAGGTCGGCCCGCAGGTTTCGTCATCCGGTTGTGTTTGTATGGTCAAGTTGATCACGACTTAAGCCTATCATCAAGTTAATACAACATAAGTATACGGTACCTTTCACGTTAGAGGGTAAAGCTGTATTTGTCAATTAAGACTTCAAAGGCAATGCTCAGTTGTTTGTTTCACTCGATGAAACTTGTAAGCGTGAGACCACTTGTTTTACTCCGCGAATGGCGAGTGTGCGCTTAAGGATAAGTGCAATTGACTTACTGTTTTTCACGTTACCTGATAAGGTAACAATGCCGTTGCTTGTTGATGCATTAATACCGACTAAGGGAATCGATTCATCGTCGAGTACTTTTGCTTTGAGAACAGCTGTTTCAACTTTTGCTGTAATATAGGTATCAGTAAAGCCTGTATTCACTTGCTTAATTTCAAGATCATCCGCGTTGACCGATTTAACGCCCTTGGTTGCTTTTGTTAATCGAAGGGCTTCCACAAACGCAGCTTTATCTTTAACATGGCCGTGCAGTGATGCAATGCCTTTGTCTGTTGTCACTGATATTTTCAAAGGATTTAAGTTGGCGTTTTTTGTAAACTTGCTTGTTATTTTAGTGGTAATAACGGAATCACTGAGATCTTGCTCTATTGTTTTTAAATCTGCAGCGTAAGATGAGTTCAACATAAGCGTTAAGAAAGCATAAAAAAAGAACTGTCGCATTAAAACTCTCCTACAATGTGGGCGCATGGCTTTATTTTAACATGAATGGACTTCATATTCCATGTCTTCGAGCGTGGAACGGGCCTTGCAGATGACTTGATGGACAGGGAAGCGCGCTTTGTTTGAGCATAGCGAGTTTAGCGCGCTTAATCGGCCATCAAGTCATCTGCAAGGCTCTATAAGTAAGATAATGACGTGGAGTTAATATTTTTGTTAGACTGCCTAATTGACGTGGTATTTTTAGCAATGTTAAGGGTGTTTTATGAGGACGGGTATTCGAATAAGAGGCGCTAGAACGCATAATTTAAAAAGCATTGATGTCGATTTGCCGCGTAATCAGTTAACCGTTATCACCGGGCTTTCAGGCTCTGGTAAGTCATCCCTTGCTTTTGACACGTTATACGCAGAGGGGCAGCGCAGATATGTGGAATCGTTGTCTGCCTATGCAAGGCAATTTTTATCGATGATGGAAAAACCTGAGCTTGATTCAATAGAAGGGTTATCACCCGCCATAGCCATTGAACAAAAGGCGACGTCGCACAATCCTCGCTCAACGGTTGGAACAACGACAGAAATTTATGATTATTTACGGTTATTGTTTGCGCGCGTAGGGGAGCCTCATTGTCCGGTTCATGGGACACATTTACATGCACAAACCATCAGTCAAATGGTCGATCAGCTCATGCTCTTACCGCTTGAGTCTAAAGTGATGATTTTAGCGCCAGTGGTTAGGGATAGAAAAGGTGAACATACGTTACAACTCAAGCAGTTACAAGCCAAAGGCTATGTGCGTGCACGTATTGATGGTGAGTTATGTGAGTTGGATGATCCACCAGCGCTTAATCCTCGTCAAAAACATACCATTGACGTTGTGGTTGATCGACTTAAAATTCGTGAAGACATCAGTTCACGTTTGAGTGAGTCTTTAGAAAATGCATTGAATTTAGGTGAAGGGCTTGTGTTGGTTTCTTCAATGGATGGCGTTTTTTCAGACATTCTATTTTCATCTATGTTTGCTTGCCCTACCTGTGGATACAGTTTAAGTGAGTTAGAGCCGCGTCTTTTTTCTTTTAATAACCCTGCAGGTGCATGTTCTCGTTGTGATGGGCTCGGTGTTGAACAATTTATTGATAAAGCACGTGTGGTGTGTGATGAAACCAAAAGTCTGAATGAGGGGGCCGTGCGAGGATGGGATAAACGGTCCATGTATTATCACGGTTTACTCAAAGGATTGGCACAGTCGCATCATTTTTCATTGGATACGGCATTTATTGATTTGCCAGAAGAGATTCAGCAGTTAGTTCTCTACGGAAGTGCTGTTCAACCGATCGAGTTTGAGGGAATTATTCCTAACATGGAGCGTCGGTATCGTGATTCAGAGTCGAGTTATGTGCGCGATGAATTGTCTCGCTATTTAACGGCGCAGCCTTGTTCAACGTGTGCTGGTGGTCGCTTATGCGAAGCAGCACGGCATGTGTTTGTTGCGGGTAAATCTTTACCCGAATTGGTGTCCACCTCAATTGAAGAAAGCTATGCTTTTTTTAAAGCCTTAGTTTTGCCAGGGGCCCGAGGTGAAATTGCTGAAAAAATTAATCAAGAAATTGTTGCGCGCCTAGGTTTTTTAATGAACGTTGGCTTAGATTATTTATCGTTATCGCGACGCGCAGAAACGCTTTCAGGTGGCGAAGCACAACGTATTCGATTGGCAAGTCAAATTGGTTCTGGTCTTGTCGGCGTCATGTATATTCTTGATGAGCCTTCCATTGGCTTGCATCAACGAGATAACGAACGTTTGTTACGAACGTTGATTCAGTTACGTGATTTAGGTAATACGGTCATTGTGGTTGAGCATGATGAAGACGCGATACGCGCAGCGGATTATGTGTTGGATATTGGGCCAGGCGCGGGTATTCATGGCGGGACAATTGTTGCATCCGGCACGCCGCAGGACATCATGGCAACGGAGGCTTCTTTAACGGGGCGCTATTTGTTAGGTATCGAATCAATAGCCGTTCCTTTAGAGCGTACGGCCCTTGATCCTACGCGGATGATTCATTTGGAAGGGGTCACTTGTAATAATTTACATGCAGTAGATGTGTCTATTCCTCTTGGTCTGATGACGTGTGTTACCGGGGTGTCTGGATCGGGAAAATCAAGCCTTATCAACGATACGTTGTTTTTACATGCAAGTGCGGTGCTCAATCGTGCGCACCCTCTTTTTCCGGGGCATGTGCGCGCCATTAAAGGTTTGTCATTGTGTGATAAAGTCATTGATATTGATCAAAGTCCAATCGGACGCACGCCAAGGTCAAATCCCGCAACGTATACCGGGTTGTTTACACCCATTCGAGAGCTATTTGCTGGCACACACGAAGCACGTGCACGGGGTTATCAGCCGGGTCGATTTAGTTTTAATGTGCGCGGTGGGCGTTGCGAGGCTTGTCAGGGCGATGGGCTTATTAAAGTTGAAATGCATTTTTTACCCGACACCTATGTAACCTGCGATGTCTGCAAGGGTAAGCGTTATAATCGTGAAACATTAGAAGTTTTGTATAAAGGAAAGACCATTCATGAAGTTTTAGACATGACCGTTGAAGAAGCCAGGGGCTTTTTTGATGCAGTGCCTGTGCTTGCACGCAAGTGTCAAACATTGATTGAAGTTGGATTATCTTATATTCGTTTAGGGCAAAGTGCGACAACGTTATCAGGGGGCGAAGCGCAGCGTATAAAGCTTGCGCGGGAGCTTTCAAAGCGAGGAACAGGCAGTACGCTTTATATTCTTGATGAGCCCACTACAGGCCTGCATTTTCATGACATTAAGCAACTGTTAGCGGTTCTAACGCGTTTGCGCGATCAAGGCAATACCCTGGTTATTATCGAACATAATCTAGATGTGATTAAAACAGCAGATTGGGTCATTGACCTAGGGCCTGAGGGCGGAAGTAAGGGCGGTAAAATTCTTGCCTGTGGAACGCCTGAGATGATTGCAAAATGCGAACATTCTTATACGGGGCAGTTTTTGAAAACGCACCTATTGTGCCGGACCGATGACTTGATGACCGACTAAGCGCGCTTACCGGTTCATCAAGTCATCGGTCCGGCACAATAGGGACTATCTGTTTACAATATTTCGATTTGAGGGCGATAAGAATTTTTTTCTTCTATAGGAGAAAGGTCACGATTGCTGTCTCGCTTGAGAAAAAATGATGGTGAGCGCGAAGCTGATATCAGTTGTTTTTTTTCGGAGAGCATCATTGTAATGATGACCGATGGTTTAGAAACTTCATGCTTCACGCGGGGAGTCAATGCTTGCTTAGCATGAGCAGCTGAAACCAGTTTAATCCCAAACTCACGCTCGATATCCGCTTCCGATTCTATGTCTAATCCAATTTGTTCGTCATTTGATGGAATATCAGACGACTGAATTGATTCGGGAGGAAAGTGATAAAATGAAGGTGAACTACGCATAAAAAATTCCTATTGCTCTATTGTTGGCAGGCATTGTACCATTAAATGCCTACTGTGTGTAGTTTCAGGGCTTTTATTCAACGACAATTGGCGGAAATTTATCTGCATAATTTAAAGGTCTCGCTTTTAATGCGGCTGCCGTTTTAATTGCGATATCTGAAAAAGCGCTACTGAACGGGCTTGGGGATAAGGCGCTGGGCGTGCCGCGATCGCCGTCCTGTACAACCGTTGCTTCGAGCGGGAGTTTGCCTAAAAGTTCGCAGTTGTGTTGTTTGCAGAGAGCCTCGGCCCCTCCTTCACCAAACAGGGCGCTTTCATGATGACAGTTTGAGCAGTGATGTTGCGACATGTTTTCGATAATACCGAAGACATGAATCCCCATTTTTTCAAAGAGGACGATCGCTTTTTCTGCATCGTGGGTTGCCACTTGTTGCGGGGTCGTCACAACAATTGCGCCGGTTAAAGGAATTTTTTGAACAAGACTCAATTGAATGTCGCCGGTGCCAGGGGGTAAATCAATGAACAGATAATCTAGATCATCCCATTGGGTGATATCAAGCATTTGAATGAGTGATTTTGCAAGCATGGGGCCGCGCCAAATCAGCGTACTGTTGGGCTCGGTTAAATACCCAATGGACATGGCTTGAATGCCATGTGCACGAATGGGAAGGTATTTGTCCCCATTAAGCTGCACCGGCTCAACTGCACCGAGCATCATGGGGATGCTTGGGCCGTAAATGTCGGCATCCAAAATCCCAACCCGTGCGCCCATTTTTGCAAGCGTTGTCGCCAAATTAACAGTAACCGTGGATTTTCCAACCCCGCCTTTTCCTGAGCCAATAGCAATGGTGTTTTTAACGCCACGTAAGCTCTTGCCGGGCATTTGGGTACGATGGGATTGAATCATGTGGGTTCTCTTAAAAGATTTAAAACAGGGTATTCTCCCATAATTGTGTTAAAAATACAGCCCAGGGTAAGATATGAAGAGTGGTATTTTCGTTGATGATCAAATCTCTTGGATGTTTATCTTGTGAAACAACAATCGCTTTTGTATGGGGATGTTCTTCACAAAAGGCGAGTAAGCCTTTGAGATCATGTTGATGGACTTGTTTTGAAATTTTAACTTCGATGGCTATTTCGGCATCGCCAAGAATAAAATCAACTTCAAGTCCAGTTTTTGTTCGCCAGTAACATAGCTTAAGTCTTTTTCTTTTTAAGTTTAAATAGGCAGTCAGTTCCATGAAAATATAATGTTCAAAACTTTTACCCGCAATGTCTCCTTGTAGTGCAGTCACTGGTTGTTTGGCAAGATAATTAGCCACCCCTACATCAAATAAGTAAAACTTAGGTGCTGATAAAATTAAATCGCGTTTCTGTTTTTTTTGGAAAGGATAAACAAAGTAACCTAAGAGTGTATCAATCAATATTTGATAATAATTTTGAATGGTTTGCCTATCAATGCCGCAATCCCGAGCAATATTGGTGAAGTTAACCATGTGTGTATTTGTTAATCCTGCAAGGTCAAGAAAATATGCAAATCCTGCAAGATTTCGAACCAGGCCTTCATTGCGGATCTCGTCAGTAAGGTAAACATCAATATACGCTTGCAAGTACTCGTTAATGTATTGAGGCTCAGATAAATAATGGGTGGGTAATAACCCTTGTTGCAAGGCCTTAAGTAAATCAAGATCAGGAATTTCAGCAAAGGTGAGCGGATAAAAATGAAAAGGCCAGGCACGCCCCCCTAAGAGATTTGTTGCTTGTGTTTTTAATTTTCGAGCGCTGGATCCGCAGAGTATAAATTGTGAGGCCTTATTTTCTATAAGCCAATGAATTTCATTTAACAATGCAGGAACTTTTTGGATTTCATCGATGATGATGGGCTGATTAGCCTTATCAGGCGCTAGCGCTAAAATTTCTTCTCTTAAAACGGACGGATTTTTGGTAAGCCTCAGCATGTCATGCGTGTTCAGTAGATCATAATAGATAGCCTCTTTAAATGTGGTTTTTAAATAGGATGATTTACCTGTTTGTCGAGCACCCCAAAGAAAAATGGATTGTTTACTTGGGATATTCAGGGTCAGTATGCGCTTGAACATAGTCTAACTTTTTGTGGTGTGCGTTATTAAATAGTATTACTAAAAGTGGGGTTATGCAAATATGGTTTAAAAAAGGCTCCAAGTGCACTACAGTGCTTGCCTGGCATTTGGGTACAATGGAATTTAATTATGCATGAATCATGATTGGCAAGTATTTGGGTGTATACGTTGCCAATCAATGTTTTTTTAAAAATTTTTTAACGTTAAAAACGCTAACACTAAATCGATAAAATGTCATTTTGGTGTGGGGAATTCAATATTATTTTCCACACCAAAATGACATTTTGTTGATTTGGTGTGGAAAATAAAGTATGTTTATTCATATCACTCGACGCTTATGGCTCACCGGATGAATTTTTTTATTGGTCGACAGAAACAACTTTCTCTATTAAAACAACTGGTTAAGAAAAAATCGTCTAGTTTGGTTGTTATTAAGGGGCGTAGCCCTCTGTGCCAGCGACAGTGAGACAAAAATAAGGTAAAAGCTACTGTCATGAGGGCGGTAGGGAAATCGATAAAATGGTATCAGAAAATAATAGTGTCATTGTTCAAATTACAGGCAGTCAAGAGCATATTGAGAACACTCCCCATGG
>CANNJI010000045.1 GCA_947504875.1 Legionellaceae bacterium | reverse complement strand
GGTTTTTCAAAGGGCCTAAAGATTTTAAAGAGGCAATAAATGGTTTTTTTAATGATATCCTGCCAAGTATTGGAAATAGTCTGGATGGACGAATTAATGACAACTTCCAATTGCTGAAAACTTAGCATTTTGAAGTTGATTGGGTATATACGATCCTTTATCATGTCGTCCCCGCCTGTGCGGGGATGAGAATAACAGCACGTAAGACAAAAAGAGATTTATCACTTTGCTGGAGGGGTCGCTTTTATGATAGGAACAGGAATCGACGCTGGTAATGGACCTGGTAATGGTCCTGGTTTTGTTTTTTGTTCCAACAAATCTATTCCTGGGCGAGGTGACGGTGTGTCACATCCCCTAGCACATTTCGCGCCTTTCGCACACGTGAGTGTATAGCAGTCTTTTCCACCATTGGTAGAAATATAACATTTAAGTCCAGCCTTTCCATTAGACATTACGCCTGGATATACGTAACTAGGAGGGCATCTTGTTGGTTCATCGGCAATTGCGGCACAGGGTGTGAAGATGAAAACCAATAGGGTTATCGCTACTTTTTTCATGAAGTTGTCCTTTGAATCAAGAGATTTTGCATGTCAACACACCTCAATGGCACTCAGTTAAGCTGCTTAAGCTCGTCATTGCGGGCGATAGCACGGCTATCCAGGGTTTCGTGCACTGCGATTCTGGGTTGCTTCGCGATGCTCGCAATGACGGCTTATTCTTTTAACTTAAGACCATTCCCCAAACACCCTAGTATCTCTTCCTGTAAATACGATCCCTTATCATGTCGTCCCCGCGCAGGCGGGGATCCATGCTCAGCATGATCAAAATGCCACATCAAGGATAGATCCCCTCCTGCGCGGGGACGACAATAACAGCAGGTATTTACAAGACGATGCACTAGCGATCTACACTTTTACCTGAACCAGAGCCTACCTTGTTTTCACCGCCACCAACTCCAACGGCACCTGCTCCTGTGCGATTACACTCTGGGCCGCATGGTAGGTTTCCATTGCAGGTAACTTCATAGCATGTTTTGCCATCATCGTTAGAATAATAACAATTTCCATTAGATATAGTGCCTGGAGGATGGTAAGGATGAGGGCAGCTGACTTGGCCAGCCATTGCAACACATGGGATAAATACTGAAACTAACAGTACCATTGATAATTTTTTCATTCCATTCTCCTTGGTTTGAATTGATTCTACTATTTAAGTATGGTGTTAAATAAATTTTTTGCAAGGGACGATCATTCGCTGATTTTTTCAGGACCTTGAGGCTTTGATGGGCAATGATATTCTGCCGTTACAGCCCCTTTGGGATCAACGGCTTTTAAAATAACCGGAAACTTCCAGAGGGTATGAATATGCTTCAAAACATCTTGCGTTGATGCGGCCAGTGGGATGCGATTTTGTTGCATGTAATGCAGGCAAAGCGAGCGGTCGCCTTCGACGTCGATGGAATAAACTTGAATGTCTGGATCAATATTTCCTAAGTTGTATTGTTTAGAGAGCGCCTCTCGAATGTGACGATATCCTGCTTCATCATGAATGGCATGGATTGTTAAATCGGGTTTTTCATCATCATCAATCAGATGGAACAATTTAAATTCTCGAATCAGATGAGGGGAGAGGTATTGTGAGATAAAACTTTCATCTTTATAATTTCGCATTGCGTGGTCAAGCGTGACTAACCAATCGGTATTGGCAATATCAGGAAACCAGTGTTTATCTTCTTCGGTCGGGTTTGTGCAAATTCGCTTAATGTCTTGCATCATGCTATACCCAAGTGCATAAGGGTTAATGCCATTGTAGTGGGGATGATTATACGGCAGCTGCATGACCACATTGGTATGACTTTGCAATATTTCAAGCATAAACTCATCGGTCACACGGCCTTCATCGTAAAGCGTGTGGAGCAAGGTATAATGCCAAAAACATGCCCAGCCTTCATTCATTACTTTTGTCTGCCCTTGTGGGTAGAAATATTGCGCAATTTTACGAACAATGCGAATAATTTCACGTTGCCAGGGTTTAAGTAAGGGGGCGTTTTTTTCAATAAAATAGAGAATATTTTCTTGCGGTTCAGAGGGGAAATGAGCTTTGTGTTGAGCGGTATCGTTTGATTTTTGTTGAGGAATGGTTCGCCATAATTCATTGACTTGCGATTCCAGATACGCCTCACGATTTTGCTGACGAATTTTTTCTTCTTGAATAGACAGCGGTGTTGGATGTTTATAACGGTCTACCCCATAATTCATGAGTGCATGACACGCATCAAGAATAATTTCTACTTCATCTATGCCATAAGTCTCTTCGCATTCGCTGATGTAATGTTTAGCAAAGACTAAGTAATCAATAATGGCATCGGCTGATGTCCACATTTTGAATAGGTAATTGTTTTTAAAAAATGAATTATGTCCATAGCACGCATGGGCGATTACTAACGCCTGCATGGCCATGGTGTTTTCTTCCATGAGGTATGAAATGCAAGGGTTCGAGTTAATGACCAACTCATAGGCCAATCCCATTTGGCCGCGTTTATACCCTTGCTCAACCCCTACAAAATGCTTTCCAAAAGACCAATGATTGTAACCAATAGGCATGCCTACCGAGGCATATGAGTCCATCATTTGCTCGGCTGAGATAATTTCAATTTGGTTGGGGTATGTCTCAAGGTTAAATGATTTCGCAATGCGCGCAATTTCTTGATCATACGACTGGATCAGTTCAAAGGTCCATTCAGCGCCCGTAGAGAGGTATCGTCGTTTCATGCGATTTTCCTTTTGAATAGTGCGCGGAAAACAGGGTAAATATCAGCAACCGACTCAATATTTTCCATCGCAAAATTTGGAAATTGGCTGGTTAATTGTTCATACATTTCCCATAAGCTTTGATGATGTCGGGGCATAATTTCAATGTAGGCAAAGTATTGAACATGCGCCATAATTTTATCCCGAAGCAATTCAAGGCAGTAGGGAGAATCTGCATTCCAATTATCCCCATCAGAGGCTTGAGCAACATAAATATTCCAGGCGCTGGGTGAGTATCGTGTGGTGATGAGTTGGTTGAGAAGTTCTAAGGCGCTCGAAACAACAGTGCCGCCAGTTTCGCGTGAATAAAAAAAGTCATGTTCACTGACTTCTTTTGCGGAAGTGTGATGGCGTATGAAGACCAATTCTATTTTTTGATAGTTTTTCGTCAAAAAAAGATAAAGCAAAATAAAAAAACGTTTGGCGACTTCTTTTTTAGCCTCGTCCATAGAACCAGAGACGTCCATGATGCAAAACATGACTGCTTGTGTTGATGGTGCTGGCACCCGCACACGGTTGTTATAGCGTAAGTCAATGGGATCAAGAAAAGGAAGTACTGCAATTTTATGTTTGAGTGCCAAAATCTCTGACTCAAGGCGATGTCGCTCTATTTCGTCTGGGACGGGCTCGCTTAAGAGATGATTCAACTTGTCTTCCAACGCTTTGATTTCTCGTTTGTGAGGTCCGCCAATGGCCATTCGTCGCCCAGTGGCTTGGCGCATAGAGCGCAGAATGTTGATGTTCGTAGGCATCCCACTTGTGGTGACTCCTGCACGAATGGTTTTATAGGTATTGATTTGCGCCAGTTCTTTTTTAATGAGATCAGGCAACTCCAAGTCTTCAAAATAGAGCGCTAAAAACTCATCTCGTGATAGTTCAAAGACAAAGTCGTCCTGACCTTCACCGTTATTGCTCGCTTCATCTCCTGGGCCTTCTTTTCCCTCTTGACTGGGGCGCTTGATGTGGTCGCCTGTTAAGAACTCATCATTTCCCGGAAGAATACGTTCAACCTCACCACCCTGACCTTTGGTAAAGTGAGGTTCTGCGATATCTTTTGTGGGAATGGATACTTGTTCGCCGCGTGCAATATCGGTAATGCTGCGTTTACCTATGGCATCAGAAACCGCGCGTTTAATTTGGTTTTTATAGCGACGCAAAAAACGCTGACGGTTTACCGTACTTTTTTTACCCGGGTTTGCTCGACGATCAATGAACTGGGTCATGATGTGATCCCAACTTATTGTGATTTACGAACACGTAAATACCACTCACAAAGCAAGCGGACTTGTTTTGCGGTGTAGCCCTTATCCATCATGCGTGCAATGAATTCTGCATGTTTTTTCTTGTCATCTTCCGATGATTTTGCGTTGAAAGAAATAACAGGCAGTAAATCCTCTGTATTCGAAAACATTTTCTTTTCAATCACAGACTTGAGTTTTTCATAACTGTTCCATTTTGGATTTTTACCATGGTTGTTCGCGCGCGCTCTTAAAACGAAATTAACCACTTCATTTCTAAAGTCTTTAGGATTTGAAATTTCCGCAGGTTTTTCAATTTTTTCAAGATCAGCGTTCAATGCGCCACGATCAAAAATTTCTCCTGTATCTGAATCACGGTAGTCTTGGTCTTGGATCCAAAAATCAGCGTAGGTAATGTATCGGTCAAAAATATTTTGTCCATATTCGGAGTACGATTCTAAATAGGCTGTTTGGATTTCTTTGCCAATGAATTCAACATATTTTGGCGAGATATATTCTTTGATGAATGACAAATATTTCTCATGCACTTCTTGAGGCAGTTGTTCTTGTTCAATTTGTCGTTCTAACACATAGAGCAAATGTACTGGATTTGCTGCGACTTCGCCCAAATCAAAATTAAACACCTTTGATAAAATTTTAAAAGCGAATCGTGTTGAAATACCGGTCATGCCTTCGTCCAAACCGGCAAAATCACGATATTCTTGATATGATTTCGCTTTGGGATCGGTATCTTTTAAACTTTCGCCATTGTAAACCCTCAGTTTTGAATAAATACTTGAGTTTTGTGGTTCTTTTAAGCGGGTAAGGACGGAAAATTGTGCCAACATATCTAATGTTCCAGGTGCACAGGGTGACGCATTCAGCGAGCTGTTTTCAATCAGTTTTTTATAAATTTTAAGTTCTTCTGAAACGCGTAAGCAGTAGGGAACTTTGACGATGTTGATGCGATCAATAAACGCCTCATTGTTTTTATTGTTTCTAAACGCTTGCCATTCAGACTCATTTGAATGTGCAAGAATCATCCCTTCAAATGGAAGTGACGATAACCCTTCGGTTGCGTTATAGTTTCCTTCTTGTGTGGCTGTAAGCAATGGGTGCAACACTTTAATCGGGGCTTTAAACATTTCTACAAATTCGAGTAATCCACGATTCGCACGGCATAATCCACCTGAGTAGCTATAGGCGTCTGGATCATCTTGTGAAAAGGTTTCAAGTTTACGAATATCTACCTTACCAACCAGTGATGAGATGTCTTGATTGTTGTCATCACCCGGCTCTGTTTTTGCAATGGCAATTTGCTTTAAGCGAGAGGGTTTTATTTTAATAACCCGAAATTGATTGATGTCACCGTTGAACTCTTGTAGTCGTTTAACGGCCCAAGGGGACATCACATAACGAAGACAGCGCTCAGGTATCCCATATTGCTCCTGTAGGAGTGCTGCATCCTCTGCTGGGTCAAATAACGAGAGGGGCGATTCAAAAACAGGTGAATTTTTAATGGCATAGAACGGATATTTTTCCATCAAATCTTTTAGTTTTTCTGCCAGTGAAGATTTCCCACCGCCAACTGGACCTAGAAGATAAAGAACTTGTTTTGTTTCTTCTAACCCTTGTGCCGCATGTTTTAAAAAGCCAACAATTTGCTCAATGGGTTCTTCCATACCATAAAATTCTTTAAATACCTCATAGCGAGGCAGAATTTTATTGGAAAAAATACGAGATAAAATGGGATCATGCCGGGTATCGACGAGCTCTGGTTCGCCAATCGCCATCAATAGGCGTTGGGCGGGGTTCGCATAGGCGTTTGGATCTGATTTACAAAGCTCAAGGTATTCACTTAAGCTCATTTCTTCTTCTTTGTTGTCAACAAAGCGTCGTGTATAACCCTCTAAAAAATCTTGCGTGCTCATTCCCTTTCCCCTTGATGCTATCCATTGACAGGTTTAATGATGTGATTTGATTTTAGTATAGAATGAAATGCCTGAAATGAGCAATGCTTCGTAAGGGGCTTGTACTTAGGATTGCTAACACTAAATTTTTTTGAGCTATAATTTTAATACCAGATCTATTTGTAGGTATTGTATGCCGAGCAGCGCTGAAAATGCTCAAGAACAGTCTATTAATCCAAAACATCGGTTCGTGAGCGAGACAATTGAACGTATTACCGCCAATCAATCGCTCACCTCTATTCATGAGCATTTACAGGATGCTAGGGGTTGGTACGCGGAGTTTAATAAACAAGGGGGTATTACGGCAGGTTGTTGGTTGCATCTGCGAGATAAAATAAAAGAATATACTTTAAATCAACAACCTCTAGCTACTAAAATAAAAGAAATTTTAGACGGAGTAACGAGTATCTATGGGCGTATTTCGGAATATGAATCTACGGGCAAGGGCAACATGGTTGAAAATTTAGCGGCGTCAGCGTCTTTGATCGAGAAGTTAACCGAGTGGTGTAATTCATCAGATAGAACCCCTAATGATTTGGCTTTGATGAAGACATTTTTAATTGTACAAAAGACCATGGAACAGCGCTCTTTGTCTATGAGTCGCTTTGAAAAAATGGCCGTCAAAGGCATGGGGTTGGAAGAAGGAGCCGAAGAGATTCAGCGTAAGTTTGGTGCGCTTGGTGAAGCGGTAACAGCAAAAATTATCGCCCTTGACCCCAGTCAACAATCAAAGACAATCGAACAGCATTTATCAACGGATCTCGCCACACTGCACCAGGCTACGTTTAAGTCTAAGACAGACACCAGTAACCCATTTGAAACAATAAATGTTCATCTAGAGGAGCAACATTCAAATTTTAACGAATTGCATGCCTTAAAATATATGCAGGATGTATTGAAAGCCAATCGCGAAAAAACAGTGGGGCGAGAATATTTTTCCGATTTAATCGGGGGCGATTCGCTGGACGAGGGTCATGAGCGCGAGCGATGTTTTAATATTATTATAAGCGCATTGGATGAATCCGAAAAGCAGGAATGGCAGGAGCGCGTGACCAAGGCAAATACACCAACCTATACGTCTCAAGTGCTTTATGTGGCAAGCACACTCGCGACACCAGTAACCTGGCTCGCCCGAATGTTTACAAGCGATCCTCTAGGAGGCGTTAAGCTATTTGAGACAGAAGACAGTCAAAATAAAAAAGACTTTTCCGTATTGATTGAACGGCGTATTGATGCAGTGTGTTCAAAAATAGCCTCGAGCAACACAGATTTAAAGGATGGCCTGAAAAACGCAGCACCTGAAAAGATACAAGAGCTTAAAGAAAAAACAGCGTTATTGGGTCAGTTGTATGGCATTGATGATCGTTTAGCCGCCTATATCAAGGAAAATAACACGCTGAGCGCCAGATTCGGAAATTGGCTTAGAACTTACATGGGGTATCAAGGTCCTCTCGGCGCGCTTGTCAGTGAGGCTAAAAATTATAAAAATAATATTAAGGAGTTAAAAGAAGCTGTTCTTGCTGGCAAGGGTTTGGAAGACTGGCATGTGCAGACGGCCAGTAACGCCGAAACATCCGTTGATAAAATTCCGGATGCACATGCATCGTATAAAGCGTTTGTTCGAGAGTTAAGGGCAAAACAACCCCAGTCAGAGCAGGTGCAAGAAGAGAATTCAGTGCCTGCTCCTCAGGGTAATAATAAACCGTAGGGCGTTTTTACTTTGTGGCGCTTTTTTCAAGTGATAGGGTCCAATAATCATGTGCATTTTTTAGTATAAACCCCAGGTGTTGATAGAGGTGCAGGGCATGTTCATTGGCTGTTTCTACATTAAGGGTCATGGGTAACTTGTTGTGGCTCAATACCGTATTAATGCAGTGGGTCATGAGTATACGTCCAAAGCCTCTGCCTTGCTTTTCTGGTGTAATACATACATCGCTTAAATGAATGCTCTCTTGTCCTTGGTTTAAGTGGGCTTTCCCAATGAAGTTGTCATCTTCATACATTAAAAAAATAAGATAGTTGGGTTGAGATAAGCGCGTTAAAAAGTGGGCGCGCATTTCATTGGGGCCAGATAAAAAACAAGCACTATCAATAGCACAAATCAAATCAATATCCGCCACAGAGGCCATGCGAAAATGAAAGGGGTTAGGTATAGTTTTTAGTGGGGCACGACTGTCCCGAATCATTTGATACTCGGATCCTTTATAGTTTAAATGATAGGCAGGAAGCCACGGGTGGCCTTGGTCTTTGGGGCAAGAAAAGAAAATTTCGTGAATGGTTTCTTCGTTGATAATGGTTTTTACTGCCTCAAACATTTGTTTCGCTTTCCCTTGTCTGCGATGTTTGGGGGCTACAATTAGCGATATTTCACAACTGCCTTTATGAAAGAAAAAAATACTACAAAAGCCTATCAGGGTTTTCCCTTCGTACCATAAAACGTTTGATCGTTCATTACGTTTTTGTAAAAGAATTTCCCCATAAACAGGAATGCAGTTTCCATCGGTTTTTTTGCAGCGCAAAGCTAGGTTTTCGACGGCTTGTCGTTGTAACTGATTGAGTTGGTCCGTAAAGTAAAACATGACCTCTCCTGTTTATGAGTGAAAATTAAGAAAATCAAAAATAATTTCAATCGCAATCAGAACAATAATAATAATTTCTAAATTATGAGCATGTTTATTTTCAAGATAGTCATTGAACATGTCAAAAATCTCATTGAGTGTATCCAGCCGATGATTAATGGCATTCACACGTCTTTGAATGTGTAAATAGCGCTCCAACATAATATAATATTCTTCAAGGGTTGGATGTTGCCAAAAATATTTAGGATGATATAAAAAGTTACTGATCAAATTCATTTCGCTTTTTGCACGAAGAATTTCACCAATTACTTCACGAATTTGGTTGCGTGAAACACGACGAGCACCCTTATTAGATAAATTCTGAATAACTGGCGTGTATTTTTCGATCAAATTTTCAAGAATGGTTTCAAAATATTGTAATTTTATCGATTGAGAGAATCCATAGGAAAGGCTTAATTTTAGTTCATCGCCGTCGGCTTCGGAATCAAGGCGTAAACAATCGACGTCGAAGTAATCATGTGGTTCGATGGCTGTTTTATCGCCCAGCTGAAAACTAACTTTGTCATGAACACGAAACGCAATGGGTTTATCTGCAAAAAGACGAATGGTATCGAGATAGGCGCTTATTTCATGACGCTTAACACCCCAGGAAACGATGGTTCCGTTTTTGAATACAAAAACCAGATCGTCTTTTACGTCACACGGACGCAATTTTAAGAGGTCGCGTGATTTGATAGACTCGTAGCCAGCCAAGGTTGTTTTGTAATGATTATCAAGACGAGTTAAATCAATTTTATTTGCAATACAATAACTAAGACATTCCATGATGTCTACCTCGCCTATTTTTTTAGATCTCTATAGGGCTAGAGTATAGCTTATTTTCGAATCTTTTTTAAGCGTCTTCGAGGACTTCACCAGGATAAGCTTTTCTTCGTTCAGTTTCTCCCCCGAGCCATTGCGGGCAAACACCAAGAATTTGAGCAATTTTATCGAGCTCAGGCTCACTTAAAATGGCGTGTCCAAAAATCATGGCATTGGCTAAGTACCGAGTAACATTAAACACTTTGGATACGGCTTTTATCTTTTCATTGAGCTCTTCGGGTAGGCCGAGCAATGATATTTCACGATTAAACCGTTGAGAAAATACTTTACTGTTCATGCAATCACTCCTTGATTGTTAAGTTTTTTCATCGTGCCAGATGAACGACTCGATGGGCGAGTAAGCACGTTTATCGTGGTGGATAGATGACTTGATAGCCGATTAAGCGCGCTAAACTCGTTGCACTCAGACAAAAGCGCGCTTACCTGTCTATCAAGTCATCTGTCCACCACGATAATCATCCATCACGTCATTCATCCGGCGCTTTAAACAGCACCAGGTCCTGCTAAAAAATAATTAAGGTTAAGCTCTCGCGCAGCTTTAACATCATCCAGCCGCTTGATGGGCAAGTTATGCGGCGCGTCTTTGAGCAATACGGGATTTGTTTTGATTTCATTTAAAATGCTTCGCATTGCATCAATAAATCGGTCAAGCTCTGCTTTTGATTCAGTTTCGGTAGGTTCAATGAGCAGACACTCTGGAACGAGCAAAGGAAAATAAGTTGTCGGGGCATGAAAGCCATAATCTAAAAGACGTTTTGCTATATCCATGGCCAGAATATCATAGGCTTTCTTTTCGGGTTGTAATGTTAAAATAAATTCATGACTTGCACGCCGTGCTGGATAAGCCGCATGAAATCCAGCCCGGGTTAATGCTTGGAGTAGATAGTTCGCATTGAGTGTCGCATATTCAGCAACGCGTTCTACCCCGGGTTGGCCTAAAAGGCAAATGTAAAAGTAAGCGCGCAATAAAATACCCGCATTGCCCATAAAGCACGAGAGTCGGCCGATGCTTTGAGGGCAATCCATGCGAGTGGCCCATGCATAGTGGTCATTTTTTTTGATGACCATGGGCAAGGGTAAAAAGGGGCGTAACCGATGACCAACTGCAACAGGACCAGAGCCTGGCCCTCCACCGCCATGCGGTGTGGCAAATGTTTTATGTAAATTAAGGTGCATGACATCAAAGCCCATGTCACCAGGTCGTACTTTACCGACAATGGCATTAAGATTTGCGCCATCATAATAAAGTAATCCACCGGCTTGATGAATGATGTTAGCCACCTCATCTATTTGACGCATGAACAAACCCAGGGTAGATGGATTTGTGAGCATAATGCCTGCTGTTTTAGGCCCAACGCGTTCACGTAATGCGGTTAAATCAATGTCGCCATCTTTTGCAGTGGGTATTTCGATGAGGGTGAATCCACACATTGCGGCAGAAGCGGGATTGGTCCCATGTGCAGCGTCAGGGATAAGCATTTCTGTTCGGGCACAGTCTCCTCGGGATTGATGGTAAGCTTTGATCATGGCCACACCAGCAAATTCACCTTGAGACCCAGCCATTGGAGTTAACGACACACCGGCCATACCCGTGATTTGAGCCAGCATGTTTTGTAAACCATAGAGCGCTTCGAGTGTGCCTTGGTTTGCGGCGGACTGATTCAGTGGATGCTGATTTATAAATCCAGGATCAGATGCTGCTTTGTGCACGCCACGTGGATTGTATTTCATGGTGCAGGAGCCAAGCGGGTAAAAATGCGTATCGATTGAAAAGTTTTTTTGTGAAAGCTGCGTGAAATGCCTCACCACTTGAAGCTCAGAGCAAGCGGGCCAACGCGGCGGGTTGATGCGAAGCATGGCTTTAGGAATATTTAATGTTGTTGAACGCAATTCAGGTACCTGCGCGTGCGCCGCGCGATGAGGCTCTGATTTTTCAAAAATTAAAGGGGTCATAGTCCATCCTCTGCTAAACAGTCGCGTAGGGCATTATGGTAGTCAGCGATATCTTCATCTGTACGCATTTCAGTTGCACACACAAGAATTGCATTGGGGTATTCGTGATGATGTTCCCCAATGGCATAGCCTCCCGCAACGCCTTTGGCGAGCAATGCGTTGAGAAGTGCAGGTGCTGGTTTGGGTGTGTTGAGCACAACCTCATGAAACACCGGCGCACTAAACACTTGGGTGACTCCTGGTAGTTGTGTTAGCGACGCTGCAAGTGCGAGGGTGTTTTGATGACACGCTGCTGCAACGTGATGGAGACCTTCTGGTCCAAGCAAACTCATATGGATGGTTGCTGCTGTAACCAATAACCCTTGGTTTGTACAGATGTTCGAGGTCGCTTTTCCTCGGCGGATATGTTGTTCGCGTGCTTGTAACGTGAGGGCGTATCCAATTGCCCCATTTTTATCAAGCGTTTGTCCCACCAGTCGCCCGGGGAGTTGGCGTACATGTGCCATGCGGGTGCTTAAAAAGCCAAAATATGGCCCGCCTGAGGCCATCGGTGAACCAAAGGGTTGGCCTTCACCACACACAATACTCACCCCGTGCTTTCCCCAATCACTCGGGGGTTTTAAAAGACCCAGCGATATGGGATTGACACACGCAATTGGAACAATATCATGGGCATGGGCCCAATCCGTCATGGCATCGACGTCCTCAATGCAACCAAAAAAATTAGGATTCACAATAACAAGTGCCGTGATGTCTTCCTGTGCATACACATCAAGTGTTGTGAGCGAGGTTGTGCCTGTTGCCTTGTCAAGCGGCAGTGTGAGCAGTTCAATGTTTTGATTACGTAAGATGGTGTCTATTGTTTCGCGGTAAAGCGGGTGCAGTGTTTCTGGAATAAGCACACGTTTTGTTTTGCTTTTTTGATTGAGACGAACGGCCATTAAAATAGCCTCAGCGAGCGCAGTGGCGCCGTCGTACAACGATGCATTGGCCACATCCATGCCCGTTAACTCAGCAATCATGCTTTGGAACTCATAGAGGAGTTGTAAGGTTCCTTGGCTTGCCTCTGCTTGATAGGGCGTATAAGAAGTTAAGAACTCACCGCGCGAGGCAATGTCCCAAACTGCAGCGGGAATATGGTGTTCATAAGCCCCCGCGCCAATAAAACAAAGGGCCGATTGATTTTTACTGGCCAAATGTTTTGCATGCTTTTGCATGGTCATTTCGTTCATGCCTGTTGCGAGCTGTTGTGTTTTATCAGCCCTTAAACCAGCAGGGATCTCGTCAAACAGGGATTCTATATTCGGCGCGCCTATGGCATCAAGCATGAGCCTTGTTTCTTCTGGGGTGTGTGGAATATAGGGCATGGCTAGTGATCCTGTGCTATCTCGTTATCGTATTGGGTTTTATTCAGCAACAAATTGATCTCGCTTGGATCGTTGGCTTTAATTTTGATAAGCCATCCTGCATTTAATGGGTCTTGATTCACAAGGCTTGGGTCACGTTTAACGGCGTCGTTGATTGCAACGACAGTTCCACTGACGGGCGCATAAATATCCGATGCGGCCTTCACCGACTCCACGACACCACATTCATCCCCTTGGTTTATTTCGCGTCCAACATCAGGCAGTTCAATGAAAACCAGGTCGCCTAACAAATGTTGGGCATGGTCTGTGATGCCCATGACGAGTTCATTTCCGTCTTGGCGGAGCCATTCGTGTGTTTTAGAAAATTTGATGGAAGAATTGTCGGTCATGTTGATGGTCCTTGTCAGTTAAATGGGTTTGCCATGTTTTACAAACCGAGGTTTTGTAATGTGGGCCATGTGCTGTTTTCCGCGAATATCAACAAACACGGTATCTCCTGAATCCATCGGTACGCGTGCAAGTGCAATGGAGTGTCCGAGGGTTGGGGAGTACGTTCCACTCGTAATAACACCGGTTGGATGATCCGCTACAAACACAGTTTGGCCTTGGCGCATAATGCCTTGCCCTTCAAGCGTAAGACCCACAAGTTTTCGCTTGATGCCCTGCTGTTTTTGAGACAGCAAAGCGCCCATGCCAATAAAATCTCGATCATGGGGTTCCCATTGAATCGTCCAATTGAGTCCAGACTCAAGCGGGGTGGTGGTTTCATCCATGTCTTGCCCGTACAACAAAAGTCCTGCTTCTAGGCGAAGCGTATCGCGCGCGGCAAGACCTGTTGGTTTTACTCCCGCAGCGACCAAGGCATTCCAAAAATTACTTATGTGGGCTTCTGGTAGAATAATTTCAAGGCCATCTTCACCGGTATATCCTGTTCGAGCGAAAAACCACTCGCCATCTTCAGTGCTTTCGAATGGATTGAGCTGCGCAATGGCTTCAGCTTGGTTTGGTGATAAAATAGAACATGTTTTTTGAATGGCTTCGGGGCCTTGTACTGCCAGCATCGAAAGCTCGGTTCGTTCTTGCAGCCCGGCTGAAAAGCCAGCGATTTTTTCGCGAATCCAGGGTAATACACGGCCACGGGTTGCGGAGTTTAAGACCAAGCGATAATTATCTGGGGCACGCTGATAGACGATTAAGTCGTCAATAATGCCGCCGTGTTCGTTACATAAACAACTATAAAGTGCTTGACCGCGTTTTTTGAGCCGGTCAATATCGTTGGCCAGTAGTCTTCTTAAGAATTGTCGGCCACCAGCACCCAACACATCAACGATGGTCATGTGAGACACATCAAAGACGCCGGCATGTTGACGTACGGTATGATGTTCTTCAAGCTGAGACCCATAATGAAGCGGCATATCCCATCCATGAAAGTCGACCATTCGCGCACCAAGGGCGACATGATTCGAATACAGTGGCGTTTTTAAAGACATGACCGCTCCTTTTCTATCGTAACTGTTCGTCCTTCATCCCGAGGAGTTTGCGACGAGGGCTCTGAATATTGAACTGAAGTTTGTATCAGAAGACCTCTTGTTGCACTCGAGATGTTAAGTTTTCTCAATAGGTTTTGGCATTATAAAAAAACCTTAGGAGGACTATAATTCAAAAAAATCACGGATGCAATTCGTGGACTAAAAATTACAATAAATACCCATTAATCAATAAAAGTTGCGGGCGACACGTTAAATCGCTTGGAAAGTTTTCTTATCTGTTCAACATTCAATTGACGTTTGCCATTTAGAATCTCTGAAACAACGCCTTGGCTACCGACTTCGTTTTTCAAATCACGTTGATTCAACGCATGTTGTTTCATTAAAAATTTCAAGGCATCAATGCCAGTCGTTTTTTTTAATGACTCAACGTGCTCTTCATCATACATTGCAATCATATGACTGATCACATCAACAAGCCCTATGAGTTCGTGCGACTCATCTTCACCCACCTTATCAAGGAGTCGATCAAGAAAGTGAGATAATTGTTCGTAGTCATCTGTATTTTGAGGCTCATGAATAATTGGAGAAATGTATTTCCAATGCTGGAGCGTATACTCGAGAAAATCTTTACGCGCTAAAGCGGTCATTTTCATTCCCTCCATTTGCCCTTGTCATATTCTTTATGTGTCAGAATATGACGTATATATAATTTTTGTCGATTAAAGTGGATGCTTGCTATCAAGCGAAGTTTATTGCCTCCAATGTCGAAAACATATAAATGCTCAACTTTATCGACGCTGTTAAATGTTGCTTTCAAAGCAGCAAAGTTTTTAAATTCATTCTCTT
Source organism: Legionellaceae bacterium (assembly GCA_947504875.1). Lineage (GTDB taxonomy): Bacteria > Pseudomonadota > Gammaproteobacteria > Legionellales > Legionellaceae > CANNJI01. The sequence continues at coordinate 4,898 of CANNJI010000045.1, read as the reverse complement.
CAATAACCCTAAGCCAACCTGCTAACGCGGATTTACAACCCGGGTGCAATGTCTTTGCGTCTGTAATTCTTTTTCTTGTGATGATGTGCATTGCAAGTTATCTGTCCGGCACTATACTTGCAATATATCTCAAATTGAGATTTTTTACAAGTATAGTGCCGGCTGGGCATGGCAAATAAAGCCAAATATCAGTGCGTTATGTTATCCTGTGTGGTGCGTATGATGAGATACGTGATATTAATTTTTTATTGGAGACGGTGAGTGGGCAATAACCGCGTATATTTTTCAAATCGCGAACAAGTCAGTCGTTTTATGAACGGCTGGGATGTGTTATTACTGATGATTGTCTTCTTTATGTTGTATTTTTTTGGTTGGGCTGGTCAGCAAATGGCAACACCTTATGCATTGGGTGATCCGCTCCCCATTTCTTTAGCGCCGTCTGCTTTACCTTTTTATGCATTACGTACCGTATTAAGAATGTTTATTGCGTTAATTTTGTCGTTGGTGTTTACCTTTATCGTTGGTGCATTGGCTGCAAAAAGTCGTCGTGCAGAACAAATCATTGTGCCAGCACTTGATATTTTTCAATCCGTTCCTGTATTAAGTTTTTTAGCTATCACTGTAACGGGGTTTATTCACTTATTTCCGGGGAGTTTGTTAGGTCCTGAGTGTGCGGCTATTTTTGTGATTTTTACAGCACAAGTCTGGAATATTACGTTTACCTTTTATCAGTCTTTAAAAACAGTTCCGCACGATTTGCATGAAGCCGCATTGATGTTTCAGCTCTCCGCATGGCAACGTTTTTGGAAAATAGAAGTGCCTTTTTCTATGCCAGGGTTACTTTGGAATTTGATGATGTCGATGTCGGCCAGTTGGTTTTTTGTAGTGTTGTCGGAGTCAATTTCTGTTGCGCATCAAAATATTCGATTACCGGGTATTGGCTCTTATATTGCAATGGCCATTGCACAAGGTAATTTATATGCAGTTGGATATGCCATTATTACGATGGTGATTGTTATCTTTGTTTATGATCAAGTGTTGTTTCGTCCACTGATTGCTTGGTCTGAGAAATTTAAAATGGAAAACGGACCAGATGATGAAGCTTATCAGTCTTGGTTGATCGATTGGATCCGTGGCAGCCTTTTAATGAAGCGGTTACAAAAGGGTTTGTATATTGTCAAAGATCGTTTCGTGAATATTCGGGGATCACGCAGGGTTGGCTCAAAGGCGCAAAAAGAAGTTGATGAATTACGAGAAAAACGCTTGGATTGGCTTTGGAATACAGGCCTTTTGTTGGCCTTGGGTGTTGCCGCTTATTTTTTATTTCATTATATTTTTGAGATCCTGAAGCTCGACGAATTATTGCATGTTGTGCTCTTGGGTGCTGCAACGGGCACACGGGTGATTGTTTTGATTGCGTTAAGTTCTTTGGTTTGGATCCCGGTTGGTGTTTGGATTGGTTTGCGCCCGCATTTAGCGCAAAAAATTCAGCCTGTTATTCAGTTTGCAGCGGCATTTCCTGCTAATTTATTTTATCCGCTCTTTGTTATTGCGATTGTTCAGTTTCATTTAAGTGTTGAAATTTGGGTCACGCCGCTGATGATTTTGGGTACGCAATGGTATATTTTATTTAATGTCATCGCAGGTGCCTCCACCATTCCGCGTGATTTATGCTTGGCTGCGGATAATTTTGGGGTTACCGGCTGGCAATGGTGGCGACGTCTTGCCTTGCCTGGGATATTTCCTTTTTATATTACAGGTGCAATTACAGCTGCAGGTGGTGCGTGGAATGCAAGCATTGTGGCGGAGTCTGTGAGTTGGGCGAATACAACCTTAACTGCAACAGGCCTAGGTGAATATATCCAAGCGGGGACCTTGGCGGGTGATTTCCCCAAAATTGCGCTGGGTACCGCGGTGATGTGTGTTTATGTACTTTTATTTAATCAGCTGTTGTGGCGCCCGTTGTATCGTCTTGCGCACGAGCGATTTAATTATTATTGAGGCCACCATGTTTGAAACAATCATTGAAATTGATCATTTAAGAAAAGCCTATAAAAAAGCAATCTCGCAAGAGCTTTTAGTTTTGGATGATATTAATTTTCAGTTAAGAGAAGGCGAAATTGTTGCTTTGTTGGGTAAGTCGGGCTCTGGCAAATCTACTTTACTGCGGATTATTGCAGGGCTTATTGCACCAACCAGCGGACATGTGACCTATCGCGGGCAGCCTGTGACGCGCCCTGTGCCAGGCATTGCGATGGTTTTTCAGTCGTTTGCACTCATGCCGTGGCTCACCGTATTAGATAATGTGGAATTGGGCCTTGAGGCTCAGGGTATTCCACGAGAAGAGCGTCGTCGTCGCGCGATTGAAGCCATCGATATCATTGGGCTTGATGGGTTTGAATCAGCCTATCCTCGAGAGCTTTCAGGGGGCATGCGTCAACGGGTAGGCTTTGCGCGTGCACTCGTGATTAATCCGGATGTTTTACTGATGGACGAGCCGTTTTCAGCCTTAGATGTGTTAACGGCTGAAAATTTAAAATCAGATTTACTGGCGGTTTGGCAAGAAAAAAAGACCAATACAAATGGCATTTTATTGGTGACTCATAATATAGAAGAAGCGGTCACGCTTGCTGATCGGATTATTATTTTAGGGAGCGACCCCGGGCATATTCGTGCCGATTTACAAGTGAATTTACCCCAGCCAAGAGATAGCGAATCGCCAGGGTTTCGTGATTTGGTGGATAGAATTTATACCCTCATGACCACAGGATTTTACGATAAAACCAAATTTCCCTTGCGTGAGCGCCAGGTGAGTTTGGGGTATCGTTTGCCCGATGTAGAGCCCTCAGAGTTATCGGGGTTAATTGAAACCATGAAATCGTTTGAAGACAGGATTGATTTACCTGAACTTGCGGATGAAATCATGATGAATATTGATGATTTATTCCCTATTTTAGATACCTTAGAAATTTTGGGGTTTGCACAAGTTTTAGAAGGCGATGTGCATTTAACGGCGTTAGGAAAAGAGTTTTCTGAAGCTGATTTGCAGGTCCGAAAACATTTGTTTGCGCAGCGCCTGTTAGAGAAAGTGCCGTTGGCGCGTTATATTCGCCGCGTATTAGACGAAAAAAACACGCACCGTGTTTCTGAAGAGCGTTTTTTAAGTAAACTTGAAGATTATTTAAGTGAAAAAGAAGCCGAGCGTGTGTTGCGAACCATGATTGACTGGGGTCGCTACGCAGAGCTCTTTGCTTACGATTTTAACACCGGTATTTTAAGTCTCGAAAATCCAGGAATAACCTCTTTGTAGAATAATATAAAACATATGAATCGCGTTAGACCCCTTGAGCCCGCATTTTTTCACTCAGGTCGCTTATGAGATAAACGATAAAAGACCATGTATTGTTGTGATCTCCCATTCTGTTCAATTGTTCCAGCGGTAAAAATCGATGCATTTCTTTTGCATACTCCTGACTCAAGTGAGTATCTGAGGATAATAACTTGAGTCTCTCATCAAATAGTTTTAAAAAAAAGTCTGGAGCCACCCTTCGATCCTGCAATTTTTTTGGTATTAGTTCAAAATTGGGCTTTAATCCTTGTTGATGTAACCATACGATGTCCCATAAATCCCGATATTTGATTCTGTTTGGACGTAATGCAAAAGCAAGTAATTTATCCGAGTAGATTTCTTCACGACTTTGTGCCTGTAACACCAGGCCATTTGTTCCCATATCAACACCATAGGGATTTAATAACATCATGGGTTTTTTTTCATATGAAGGGATGGCGCAAATATCGATGTTGATACGTTGTGCTGGGAAATGTTTCTGCTGCACTCTAGTTTCAATTTTAATTTTCCATGTATCAACATTTTTTATGTCTTTTACAGGTTCACTGACCATGACCAGCAAACTGTATTTTTCTTTTAAACTTTGAGTCAGAATTTGCCCCATGGTAGACAAATTATCACGAGAAAAATGCTTGCCTCCTGTAAAGTCTAAATCCTCACTTAGTCTAATGCCTCCGTAGCAGGCTCTCAGGCATGTCCCTCCCATAAAAGTTAAATCAGTGAGTAAGTTATTCTGGCTTAAGATTCTTAATATGTCGTGGTGTAGTAACTCTTTTTCAACGACTATTCTTAGCGGCGATAAATTAGGCTGATGTGTTAGCGCTTCTGTTACCAATTGATCAAATAAGTTCATTGACAATATCCCAATTAATTAAATCACAATTTCGGTGTGTTACTTTCATGTCCCTTAGTGCGAGCTCGGCATTTGCTCGCCATAATCCACAATTAGAATCGTAAGAAAGACAATTCATTAGAACCGTGGGTTTTTGATTGGTATGAACAAATTCAATCGTTCCGAAATCACCACAAGAAATCATATTACTTCTCCCTGATGACATAATGGAAATCCAATTCATTGGGATTTGTGAAATAATACCTAAATCACTTAGGGTTGTTTCCAGACTAATATAGTTGAATTCATTAGCTCGAATTATTGCTGCAGCATGAAATAATAGTAAGCCGTCTGCCGGGAGTGATTTTTTATGAAGATATAACCCCCGACACATGCGCGTTAACAATCCTGAATACACCGCTCTGCTAAGAAGTGTCTTGAATGCGGAATCAGATAGTTCCAGACAGAGCGAACGTAAATCTTGCAATGTAAACAAATAGTGTTTGTCGTTGGCGTTTTCTGAGAACCATTGGCTAAGATATTTTATGGGTTGCATCAAGTACGGACTCTACAGTAGGTTACACTAAATGTAACCTACTGTAGAGTTCAGTACAAGTCAAATCACGTCGAATCTCAGAATGCGTCACAGTGCAACATTGTAGTATCTCTTCCTGTAAATACGATCCCTTATCATGTCGTCCCCGCGCAGGCGGGGAT
>CANNJI010000044.1 GCA_947504875.1 Legionellaceae bacterium | reverse complement strand
GCCCAGCGGTGTCGAAGCTAAGACGAGTATCACGCTGCGTTTTTTAAAGGCGAAGATACAGGAATACGAGATGTTAAAGATTGAAATTGAAACTTTACAGATGCATGTTGACGATATAGGTCGGTTATCTGCTAAAGACGAGAACGGGCGTTATCAACCCCAAGAGCCAGGTGCCTCCAAGTGAATATATTGTTGACAGGCGGGACTGGGTATATCGGTAGCCATACAGCGGTCGTGCTTATTGAGGCAGGCCACAAGGTTGTGCTATTCGACAACCTTACTAATAGCCGTCAGGATGTAGTTGACCGTCTTGAGAGTATCACCAATCAAAACATCCCGTTTGTTGAGGGGGATGTTCGAGATACCTCGCTATTGTCCAGGACAATTAAAGATTACCAAGTTGACGCGGTTATCCACTTTGCTGGACTTAAAGCGGTTGGGGAGTCGGTAGAGAAGCCACTCGAGTACTTCGATAATAACGTCGGCGGCACGATCTCTCTCCTAAAGGCTATGCAAGAGAATCAGGTCAAGACACTGGTCTTTAGTTCCAGTGCCACGGTCTATGGAGAGCCGCAATACCTCCCCATCGATGAGAGTCATCCAACCAGCGCAACGAACCCCTACGGTAGAACCAAGCTCCATATCGAGGAGATGCTCCAGGATGTTGTCACATCTGATAGCGCGTTCGGTGTTGTTTGTCTGAGGTACTTTAATCCGGTTGGTGCTCACGAATCAGGATTGATCGGAGAGAGTCCCAATGGTATTCCTAACAACTTGATGCCATTTGTATCGCAGGTGGCAGCTGGTAAACGCGCAAAAGTAAATGTCTTTGGGGATGACTATCCTACGGTTGATGGCACGGGAGTGCGAGACTATATTCATGTGCTAGATCTTGCATCTGGGCACCTTGCAGCAATTAATTTTTTAGCTGGCACGAAAGGCTGGCATGCCATTAACTTAGGGACAGGATTTGGGAGCAGTGTGCTTGAGATGATTGGCCAATTTGCGTCATCCAGTGCCCGGAGTATTCCATATGAGGTTGTGGGTCGTCGTCCCGGTGACGTAGCATCTTGTTATGCTTCTGCCGAGAAGGCGGAGAAACTCCTCAAGTGGAAGGCCACTCGTGATCTAAAGTCTATGTGTAGCAGTGCATGGAAGTGGCAGGAGAATGCTCAATGAGTGCCATTAAGGTAGCGCCCGTGATCTTATGTGGCGGTTCGGGGACTAGGCTCTGGCCACTTTCACGCGCAGGATTCCCTAAGCAATTTCTTGTGTTATCTGGAAAAACTAGCTTGTTTCAGCAAGCTGTTGAGCGGGTAAATGGTATTGCTTCTAACGATATTTCGGTCGGTGAAACGTTTGTGGTGACAGGCGAAGAGCATCGATTTATTGCACTGGAGCAATTAAGAGAAATTCCATCTGTTTCTGCAAAATTACTACTGGAGCCTGAAGGTAAGAATACGGCACCAGCCCTCACGCTTGCTGCCTTGCAGGCATTAAAGAATGGTGATGATCCGATCTTGGTTGTAACACCTGCCGATCAGACTGTGCAGAATATAGAAGCTTTTATTGGTGCCATACAGAGCGCTGTTAAGGTTGCATATTCTGGGGCAATTGCGATCTTAGGGATTAAACCAACAGGCCCGGAAACTGGTTTTGGATACATTAAGCAATCTGGCGCTGCTTCTAACTTAGGTGACTTTAATGTTGCTAAATTTGTCGAGAAGCCTGACCTTGAGACTGCGCGAGCCTATCTTGATAGTGGCGACTATAGTTGGAATGGAGGTATGTTTGTCGTTCGTGCGAGCGTCTGGATTAAGGCGCTTAACACTTTCAGGAAAGACATTCTGACTTCAACAGAAAATGCTTTTAACCAATCAACACTTGATCAGCATTTTATCAGGCCGAATGATCAATTATTTCTCGAGATCCCAAGCGAGTCTGTTGACTATGCTGTGATAGATAAGTGTCCAGGCTCTGAATTTGAAATTAGGGTGATACCCCTCAATGCAGGTTGGAATGACTTAGGTACCTGGGATGCTGTCTGGCAGGTGGGTGAGAAAGATCAGAACGGCAACTTGATTCAAGGTGACGCACTTGCAGAGGCCTCTGAAAATAATTTAATTCATTCTAGCCATCGTCTTGTAAGTGCTGTTGGTGTTAATAACCTAGTGATCATCGAAACTGCTGATGCTGTGATGGTTGCAGATAGAAGTCAAAGCCAACATGTAAAGAGGATAGTAAGCCAATTATCGGACCAAGCCCGTGAAGAGCACGTGCTTCATCGCAAGGTATCTCGTCCATGGGGATGGTATGACACGATCGATGTTAGTGATCGATTTAAGGTGAAGCGTATCCAGGTAAATCCTGGCGCAAGTTTGAGTCTTCAAAAACATGCAAAAAGGGCTGAGCATTGGGTAGTGGTTAAGGGAACTGCCGAGGTGACCTGTGGTGATCAGGTTATCACCCTGAAAGAAAACGAATCTACGTTTATTCCTTTAGGTGAACAACATCGACTATCAAATCCATCAACTGATATTCTTGAAATTATTGAGGTGCAGTCGGGTAGCTATCTTGGTGAGGATGATATTGTTCGAATTGATGATGGATATGGTCGAAATTAAGTATGAATAAAACACCTAAAATATATGTGGCAGGCCACCGCGGCATGGTGGGCTCAGCAATTATAAGAAAGCTTCATGCTTATGGATTTAATAATATCGTGGTCCGTACACATGCTGAGCTAGATCTTACTAACCAAGAAGCTGTTGATGCCTTCTTTAAAGAAGAGCGTCCAGATCAGGTTTATTTGGCTGCAGCAAAGGTAGGGGGCATCCATGCGAATGATACTTACCCAGCCGAGTTCATTTACCAAAATATGATGATAGAAGCGAATGTCATTCATGCCGCGTGGAAGCATGATGTACAGAAACTTTTGTTCTTGGGTTCAAGTTGTATTTATCCTAAACTGGCTGAACAGCCCATGCGCGAGGATGCTTTGTTAACAGCCACCCTAGAGCCAACCAATGAGCCGTATGCGATCGCCAAGATTGCCGGCATTAAGTTATGTGAGAGTTACAACAGGCAATATGGGGTCGACTATAGAAGTGTGATGCCAACAAGCCTCTACGGGCCTGGGGATAATTACCATCCAGAAAATTCACACGTCATCCCAGCATTGATTAGAAGATTCCATGAGGCTAAGGTTTTAAATAATCCAGAAGATGAGTTTATTCATTCTAAAGCCCTTGTTCACAAAGGTAACTCAGCCAAGGTTATAGGAAGAAAATGGAAATGGTCGGAATTTAGACATTTCATGAAGGTTGTTCATTGCGGAGCATTTCATAAATCTATTCTGTTTGATGATCTTGGTGGGTTTGATTCTTCATATAAGATTGCCGGGGATTACGAATTTTTGTTAAGAAAAGGCAATGCTCTTAAGGCTCGTTATATTGATGAAGTTGCAGTTGAGATGGCACCCTTTGGGGTAAGTCAAAATCAAGTTAGGGTTTTTTTTGAGTCTGCCCGAGCTAAAATAGCTAACAGGGCAGTTTCTTGGTGGAGGGCTTTCTTTGATATGCTCTATGCACTCCTCGTATATATAATAACGAAAATCTCATAATGCTAAATTTTCAAGGCTATTATTTAATTTCAAGATTATGGAAATATATTAGTCCTCGTAGGAGGAGGCAGTTTCTATATCTTTTGATTTTAATAATTATTGGATCTTTTTCTGAGATATTATCGATTGGTTCAGCGCTGCCTTTTCTTGGGGCGCTAACGGGCACTAGTATGCAAAATAAATTTATCAGCGGTAACTTGTTATCAGTTATTTTTAGTTTTCATATTTAATCTGTTTTTAAATAAGTATTGTTATTGAGAAATGTATGAAAAAAGATATTTACTCACTTATCAAGCAGCTTTGGTCTTATGTAGGTAAAAGACGTCAGTTACAGTTCATTGGTATCCTCGTATTAACCATATTAAGTGCATTTGCTGAAGTTCTAAGTTTAGGCTCATTGCTGCCTTTCTTGGGAGTTTTGGTTTCTCCATCAAAAGTATTTGAGAGCCCGGCGGTTTTTAAATTTGCAAATTACTTCCATCTCACCACTCCTGAAAGTATCATTTTTCCATTAACTATGATTTTTATCATTACGGTTGTAATTGCAACGATACTAAGAGTTGTTCATCTTTGGGCAACAATTAAAGTGACTTTCGGCTGTGGTATTGATCTAGGTTCGAAGTTATATTTTTCGATTTTACATAAACCTTATAGTGATCACTTAAGCCTAAATTCAAGTTCAGTTATTAGTGCGGTAAATAAGGTTGACGGGGCTGTTAATGTTTTATCCCAAATAGTTAGGTTGGTAAGCTCCAGTATTTTAATGCTATCAATAGTTATAGCGATACTCTTAATAAATCCTGTTGTTGCAATGGTAACTTTTTTTTGTTTCGGGGGTTGCTATGGGCTGATAAGTTATAGTTTTAAATCTCGCGTTAGAAGTAATAGTCAGATCATTTCAGTAAATAAGACATATGTAATAAAGTCTCTTCAAGTTGGTATGGGAGCCATTAGAGATGTGATTCTTGATGGAACACAACAACTCTTTGTGAGCTTATATCGTCGTGCTGACTCAAATCTTAAAAATGCTGAGGCATCAAATAGTTTTATTGAGGGATCCCCAAGATTTATTATGGAATCTTTGGGTATTATTTTGATCGCAGTGCTTGCCTATTTACTAAGTTTTTATATGGGAGGGGTTGGCAATAGCATTCCTTTGTTAGGCGCTATGGCTTTGGGTATGCAGAGGCTGCTTCCTGCCTTACAGCAAGGATACAATGCCATTACCGCTATAAATGGACATTACGCATCGTTGCATGAAGTTGTGAGTCTTTTGCAAGGTGCAGATAAGCTAGATAATGCGTTGTATCTAAATTCAACCCCTGTAGTCTTTGAAAGTAATATCGAGTTAAAAAATATTTATTTTAGATATAGCGATCAGTCTGATTGGGCCTTAAAAGGAGTAAATCTTAAAGTAAAAAAAGGCCAGAAAATTGGTATTGTTGGTTATACGGGTGGCGGTAAAAGTACCTTAATGGATATATTAATGGGCTTACTTAAACCAACTAAAGGGGAGCTAATTGTCGATGGCGTTGCACTTGTCCAGGATAAGATTCTAGGTTGGCATAAGAATATTTCGCATGTGCCACAGATAATTTTTTTAACTGACGGTTCAATCGCTGAGAATATTGCTTTGGGCTTGAAAGAATACGATTTATCAAAAATAAAGGATGCAGCTAAAAAGGCATCAATAGCAGAATTTATAGATTCAATGCCAACAGCTTACGGTACTTTAGTAGGTGAGCGTGGAATAGCTCTTTCTGGGGGGCAGAGGCAGAGAATTGCAATTGCAAGAGCACTTTTTAAAGATAATCCTATTTTGGTTTTTGATGAAGCAACAAGCGCCCTTGATAATCAAACCGAGGCTGAAGTGATGAGGGCTATTGATAACCTTGATAATAAAAAAACAGTTTTTTTGGTTGCTCACAGATTAACAACAGTTAAGAACTGTGATCTTGTCCTCGTATTAAAAGATGGAAAAATTATTGACTCGGGTACATATAGTCAACTTCTAAAAAATTCTGATTACTTTAATTAAACATTTTTACGTGTGGTAAATTTAAATGATAAAAAAAATACGTTCGGCTTTAAATTTTAATAATGATCAAATCAAATTTCCGGATGAAGTTCTAGAAAATTGGCATGTTAATTTTATTATTCATATGGCAAGTATTTTAAGGCCTGCTTGCTATGTTGAGCTGGGTTTGTACCAATGTGAACTCTTTAATAGAATGATTCCGTACTGCGGAAGATTATACGGTGTGGATATAGTTGAATCGGTTTCAAGTTATATGAAAAAATCCTCTAAAACTAATTTTCATTGTAATTCAACAGAGGAGTTTGCTAAATACGCACAATCAAATAATTTACAAATTGATATATTGTTTATTGATGCTGATCATTCGTATGAAAGTGTTAAAAATGATTTTGAGAAATTTTTTCCGCTTGTTAAAGATAACGGGATCATTCTTTTACATGACAGTTATCCTAAAGATGCTGCTCACACAGATGGTGGGTATTGTGGTGATGGTTACAAAGCGATTGTGGAGCTTACCAAAAGTCAAATTGGTTTTGAAATGGTGACTATACCACTTCATCCTGGTTTGACAATTGCTAGAAAAAGAGAGGCACATCTACCATGGTAAATGGAGTCGTTAAAAAAGAGTACAAAGTAGTATGTATAGTACAGATTTACAATGAAATTGAGAGGGGGAATCTTTATCGTTTTTTTAAATATGTGTCGCCTGTTGTAGATGAGATTGTTGTATATGATGATTGCAGTACTGATGGAAGTTTTGAGTACGCAAAAAAAATAACTCCCTATGTTATTAGGGGCAAAAAAAATGATTTTGCAGACGAGGTTAATCACAAGCAATTACTTTTAAATTATGCCTTGAAATTGCAAGCTGATTTTATCTTATCTTTAGATGCTGATGAAGTATTGGTTAAAAATGCAAAAGAAAAAATACAAACTCTTTGCGACTTGGCAACAAAGAATGAAATTGATGCTTATAAAATTAAACTCTTGAATCTGTGGAGAAGCAGCAATTGGGTGAGGGTTGACAGTCAATTTGATGATGGTTGGTCTGTTAGACTTTGGAAGGTGACCCATGGCATATCATTTGAAACAGGTAAACGCGGCTTACACCAACGCTTGTATCCTGCAAATATTAAAAATATAGAAACCCAAGATTTATTACAAATAATACATTATGGATTTGCCGATAAATTAAACCTTGCATATAAGTATTTAACTTACAGAAAACACGGCCAAAGAGGTTACGCTATGTTAGACAGAATAATAAATGAGGAAAAAATTTTATTGCAAGAGTTGCCCCCAAGTATTTTTCCTCTCGGATTAGAAGTAAATGAATCAAAACCAGAACCAATAGCTTTTATAGAGGCATTGACCTATGTTTATGAGATGAAAGAGCGAGTTTTTAGGCCAAAATATTCAATAGTATGTTTGATATATAAAAGTGTAACTTGGCTGGATTTTGTATATCAGCAAATTCTAAAATACACCGACATGGAGGACGTAGAGTTTTATTTTGTTGCAAATGACGCCTCAAAAGAAGTTATTCTTTATTTAGAAAAGAATCATATGCCTTATTACGAGTTCAACAATACTGAACCTCAACGTGCCGAATGGTATATAAATAACGTTTATAGAGCATATAACTACGCCGCAAAAAAAGCTAAGGGTGATTTTTTAATTTTTATTAATTCAGATATGTGCTTCTCGCCAGGTTGGCTTGAATCATTGAAGGCAGCCTCCGATGGCCAAAACTTAGTTTCTTCAAGATTGGTAGAGTCTGGGAAATTAAGGACAGGGAAATATGGGATAGAAAAGAATTTTGGTCTAAATCTTGAAGACTACAAAGAGAAAGAGTTTTTGAGTTTTGCAGCCTCTATATCAGATAAGAAAGTTATGGATGGCGGGTTGTTCATGCCATTGCTTGTTAGAAAAGAACACTTCTTAAGTGTTGGAGGTTATCCTGAGGGGAATTTAAAAGAAGGAGCTGATATATTCTCTGGAGAGATTGCACTTCAGAATCAAAAAAATGTTGCGGGTGATGCAGTTCTTATGGAAAGAATGGAATCTTTAGGTATAAGACACCAAACCGCAATGGATTCAGTAGTGTATCATTTTCAATGTGGTGAAAAAGATGATGAGTCTGTTAAAAACTCAGAAAAAAATATAGGAATAGCTATATGTAACGACAACTGTGATGGATTAATGAAAGAAAAGGTTTTATGGAATTATTTACTGGATAATATTTCTGGATCTTATCGATTAGATAAAAATGTTGTTGGTGGTGCATCTTTTGAATTGAGAGCTAAGGACTACATAACTCATAATCACCCTCAGACCAAAATTATTATTCAAAATGCTTCATTTATAAACAAGATAGATCCCGAAAAATTTACTATAGTATTCTTGCAAGACAATCTTAGGTTAATGGGCCGCCCATCGGTTCAACAAGAATCAAATTTAAAATTTGCGAATATTCTTGTTACAAACAGTGTTCAAACAACAATCTCATATCCTGAGTACGATTTTGAAATTATTCCTATTGGTGTAGATAGCGAATTGTTTAAGCCACAAAACAAGCAAGATGTGAGAAATAAATATGGGCTTTCAGACAGCGATAAGATTGGTATTTTTGTTGGAAGCTTTTCTGAAACTAAGGGCTGGCCAAAAGTTATAGAGTGTATTCATTTATATAAGGATATCAAGTGGATTTTAGTTACTAAACATAGTGATGATGATTGCTGTGAGCCCAATGTTGAAGTTTTTAAAAGAATTAATCAGAATGTTCTGTCGGATCTCCTAAACTGCGCTGATTTTTTTATTATAGGATCTCCAGTTGAGACTCAATGTTTAGCAGCTCTCGAGGCAAATTTTTGTGGGATACCTGTTGTAATGCCTCTGGTTGGCATTTACAAAGATTTTTTCGAGGATGAAAGAGGGCTTGTTGGAGTTTTTGGTGATGATCTTATCAAAGGCGTTCAAAAAGCTCTAAATGGATCCTTTAAGCCAAGAGATATATTGATCTCTAAAGGATTGGATATTCAAACGACTATAAAAAAATGGAAAAAACTCGTAGAAATTTCTTGTTTCAAATTAAAGTTAGATGAAGAAAAGCCTAATGGAAGTAATTGCACAAAACAAAGTCTCTCTAAATATTATTCAAACCTTACCCTTATCTTGAGAACTATTCTCATAAAGTATTTAATTGGTAATTACTATTGGAAAATTAATAGTTTGATCACACCCTTCGGAATTAAGATGGCCTTGAGAAATTTACTAATTAAAGCTCATTTACTAAATTTTGTAAAAAAACTTTTAGGCCGAACAAATAGTTAATTAGATTTTCATATTGGAGGTATCGTGCCTAAGTATTTAACTGTAAGAGATTTTCTAGAAGAAAATGATTTTAAAGGTTTGATGATTGCACTTGATAAATTATATGCAAAGGGACATCGATTTAATAACTCAACAGTGATCGAAAGCAAAAAAGAAGTATTCTCGCTTAATGAGGTTACTGAGGATATATTGCGCCCTATAAAGACAGTAGCAGGCAATAAAGGTAAAGATCTTATAAAGTCATTAACTGGTTGGAAAGGTGAAGTTATTTCATTGCTTGAATTAAAAGATTTTGGAGGATATGCGCCTTTGCATAATATGGATTCAGGTGGCTTTTTAGGCAGCCATATTGATCATACTTTTACTGATGAAGGCAAATTAGTGCATATTGGAAACTGTATTTTTTATGCTGTTAATGATTGGAAAGCTGATTGGGGTGGCCAAACATGTTTTTTTGATAAATCTGGTTTTAATATACTTAATAAAATCAGTCCAGAAAAAAATATGCTACTTGGATTTGTGCACGATTGTGAGAGCTTTCACGGAGTAAGTTATATCAAAAGTCCTCAGGGCAAGTATAGAACAACCATCTACATGGATTACTATATAAAACTTGACGATTTGCCAGAGTTTCAATTGATATATCAAAAAATTTCAGGGGAAAAATTCTTGCATTTTAATTATTTAACAATGTTTATTCCATTTGGGCAAAAAGCTAATTTTTTTGCTAGTGTTTTTTCCCGAAAATTTCTTGGGTATTTTCGCAACTATATTCGGTATCTAGAAGTTAAGCGGATAGGGAATTATAATAACTTTAAGACAACACCATTCGGGTTTGTTTTGAGTATATTAAATTCAGCGTTTAAATCAATTTTAGCCATAAAAAAGCGCCGCGAATATTTTTTAAGTAAATTAGATAGTAAAAAATAATTGTGAATTAGTTTAAGTGTATTTCCATGAACACTTTTGAGCATCTTTGTAAGACAACCTTGGTCAATTTCATCTTTAAATTTATAAATGTTTAAAAAAAGCCCAAGTTCAAGAGTGCTATAATTATTCCAGTATTCAATGGCTTTGATTATCTTAATTCTGCGATTAATAGTCCCTTAAATCAGCCTCTTCAAAACATTGAAGATATTGTTTAAACCATTGACCCCAATAAATTATTTATTACAAGAGTATTAAGAAAGGGAGCTAATAAAGACTAGCGAGAAAAAGCACTTAATTTTTTATTTTCTCGCCATGTAACTAACGATGAAAAATCCTTTGCATGCGATTTTTATTTATCACCTGAGCAAGTTGGTGAGATATCAAATTTAGGCAATTTAATTGGCGGGCATGGAAATCTTTCGCTAGATTTTCGTTTTGCAGCTTCAAAAACTATAGAAAATGAAATTCTATTCTCAAAAGAATTTGTAATTAAATATTCATCGAGCAGTTTTTTTAAGGCGTATGCTAATGGAGGAGTTAATCCTTTAGCTATCGATATGCTTCGAAAAAATGATTTTATATGAGGGTTATGTACTGAAATCTTGTTCTGACTATGCAATCTAATCTTACAAATAATTATCTAATAACTAGAATTGACGTAACTAAATTGTTATGAGGTGTTTGAAGTGTTTTTTTTAAAAATTGTTAAAGCGGCAAACTTTATAATTAGCTTGAGAAAGCTGAAGTCTCTTTTGCGGAGAGTTGTAGCAAAGATTTTGCTACCAATATTTAATAGTAAAACTAAAATATACAATGGTATTGGAGGGCTAAAATACCATTGTTATTCTAGCTCCGCCCTAGATAATCACATTATTAGTAAAGGTATCATTCCTGAATATATTTATTGTACAGACAAATTAGCCTTTCCTAAAAAATCAGTAATGTTTGATGTTGGAGCAAATGCAGGTTTTATATCATGCGTCCTCGCTATTAAGTATGCATTTGAGGGCAAGGTTCACGCTTATGAGCCAGACCCCCAAAATATTAATCAATTAGAGAAAAATAAAGATTTAAATAAATTAGATAATTTGATAATACACAAAATCGCTCTTCAAGAAGACCATGCAAAAGCTGAAACTTCTTTTTATATTAGACGTCTAGTTGATGGTGATTTCAATGAGAATCGTGGACTTAGCTCCATTCTAAAAATTTCCCATGGAAATGTGTCAGAAGAAAAAGTTGATTGTTCCACGATAGATAATGAGATTGCTAGGCTTGGTCTAAAAAGGTTAGACTTTTTGAAAATAGACGTTGAGGGGGGGGGGTTTCTGTTCTCCAAGGGGACGAAAGAGCGATATCAAAATTTCATCCAGTTATTCAATATGAATACTCTAATACCATTGACGAGTTGGCTGGTGTGAATAACACAGAACTATCATTCAAATTTCTGGAACGTCTAGGATACATTCAGTATTTAATTAAAGACGAGTTGTCTTTGGTTCCGCTACTTAATGTAGACAAGACTATAAACAATGTGAATATTCTTTGTTTTCACCACACTAAGCTTCCTAGCTTTTTGAAATGAAAGCACAACCCAAAATCTCAATAATCATACCGGTATACAATGGCGCTGATTACCTTAAATTTTCTATTGATAGTGCTTTAAATCAGACTTATCAATATATTGAAGTTATTGTTGTTAATGATGGAAGTTCAGATCAAGGAAAAACAGAATCAATAGCCTTATCCTACAGGGATAAAATTCGATATTATAAAAAAAATAATGGAGGCGTTTCTTCCGCACTGAATTTTGGCATTAAGCATATGAATGGTGATTATTTTTCATGGTTAAGCCATGATGATTTATATGCGCCAGATAAAATTGAAGAGCAAGTTTTATTTATTCAAAAAAATAATAATAAAAGATTTGTGGTTTATAGCAATTTCTTAGTATTTTCTGAAAACCCATACAAGTCTAGAATATATAAAATATCTCCTCCAGAGCCTAAACATTTTAGATATGCAATAACTATAGATAGTTTTCTAAATGGATGCACATTACTCATACCAAAATCAGCCTTTGATGAAGTTGGGCTTTTTAATACCGAATTAAAACATACTCAAGACTATGATATGTGGTTTAGGATTGCTAAGAAATTTAGGTTCGTCCATGTAGATAAAGTGTTAGTAAAGTCTAGATCTCATGAAAATCAGGATAGCAAGAAATACAGTTCAGATGCTTTAGCTGAAGTTAATTTTATGATTGAAAATTTCATTCAAGAACTTACATATGAAAATATAACTCATGCCTCCAATAAAGATATTTTCGTTTCACTATCATTCATGTCATTTAAATTTGCAAGGCGAGGTTTATTATCGAATTCTAGTTCTATAGTCAAAAAATTGAGGTTTGAAGATATTAAATCTCTTCCTGGATTTCTTGAGGCTAGCTTTTACCTAGTAGCAACTTTACTTCTCTTTTTGGTTTGGCGTTGCAGAGCGTTATTTAGACTTTAAAAATTAAGGATGAATATGACTGGAATTGCAATCAAACCGAGGCTATTTTTAATTGTATCGGTTCTGGTAATTATTATTTATGGGCTTAAGCTTCAGGACGTTACTGATTGTAAAATTGTCTCTAGGTTTACGATTAAAACTTTGAATTCAGTTCATCCAGATGATTTTCGGGCTAATATTCAAGCTAAGTATGGAATTGCAATTAAACCTATCTCAAGTGTTGTAAGAAATGTAACTTTAGTTAATCTGAAAAGCAGTACTTTATCGTCAATTAGCCAATATCGTATACAGATTGAGTTTACTGAGAATTTAGAACCGAGTTTGAAAAAAGTAATCGAAGTTGCTAACGCAGAATTAGTATCATTTTACGATTTAAATATTTCAGATTCGACAGTAAATTGTTATCAAGGACCCAAAGTAACAGAGTTTTATCTTCTATTCGGAACAATACTAATTATCCTTATTTCATTTGGAATTAGGGTCGGTCGTGAAAACTTGAGAAAATAGCTTGTTCAATTCTAAGATGCTGGTTTTATCAGTTTTTTATTGGTTACTTTTTATGATGAGTACCAATTTAAATTATCCACACACTCTCTATCCAACAGCTAATGCACAATTTCTAATAATTTTTTTTGTTGTTTCCCTGATAGCTGGAGGGTGCTTGTTTTCCAAAGTTGGAGATCATTACTTTCAAAGATTTAGTTATTTTGATACATCCAAGTTGGGCTTAAGACTTTTTTATTCTTTTGTATATTTAAATCTACTTCTGCTGCTAATAATTTTATTGCGAGTTTTATATTTTAAATATTTCTTAGACTATTCATTAAGTAGGGTTGAGTTATTTTCTCCTTCTCATCTTGAGACTAATATTCTATTAAGGTCGTTTTATGTAGGTCTCTTATATTTAAGAAGTTTCACTAGTGTTTTTTTGGGTTTTATTTTACTTTGCTCATTGATTGCTAAAAATAATAGGATGTTGATTTTATGCATCTTCGCTTATGCCATAGAGGCACTATTGTTCTCAGCTAAAGGGCCGTTGATAAATGTTTTGTTTATTTCAATTATCTGGATGGTTTTAGATAAAAGAATTGAATTTAACAGAAATCATTTATTTATAGCTTTTTCTGGCTGTTTACTCTTTTTTATTGTTTTATTTGTTCGTAATGACAAAATTTTAGATGTGACTTACGATTACATTAGTACTGGCCCAATATTGCTTTCTAGTTTAACTGATCCAGACACATCTTCTTTTTTTATAGGATCCAGTCCCGTTGATGTAAGTCTTTTATTTTCAGGTTTTCAGTACCTTATAAACATATTTATTAGGGCTTTTTTTAATACTGATTTGATGTCAAATTCCTATCTTTGGATAAAAATTCAAGATCTTAAAGTTATAACTGGGCAATCAGGATTTGAGTTTTTCCCTCATAATTCACTTTACACTTTATTGGCAGAACCATATTTGAGTCTAGGTTTGTTCGGAGTATCTACCCTGGGATTCTCTTTTGGATTTATGATTCCTTATTTAGAGGCTAATTTCATCAAGAGTAATTGCAATCTTTCATTATTTATTCTCTATTACGGGATGTTCATATTACTCTCTGGGCCTTTTGTTGGACCATTCTCGTCTGTTACATTTTGGATGGTCCTGTTATTCATTATCATATTTAAAAATAAGCTATTTATTCGACGTTTATAGTATCCAAAGGACGTGATGATTTACATTTATGCACCAACAATTAAAGGAGGCGGCGGTAAAGTTGTACTTCAATATACTTTGAAACTTCTTCAGGGTAAATCATACGTTGTTCTCATTACTAATGAGATTTTAAAAGAAAGCTGGTTGCATGGTCGGAGGCTTAAGGTAATCAACCCTGGGTTTCTATCAAGACTCAAAGCTGAATTTTGGCTATTTAAAAATGTTGAGACTAATGATTCAGTTATTTGTATGGGAAATCTGCCTCCAATTTTTAAACTTAGGTCAAAAGTAATTGTTTATTTGCAGAATAGATTTTTAATAGATCCTCTTTTTAAGAATTTATCTACCTCTGATTTTTTTAAGTATTCTTTATTGAAAATATTTTTTATGTTCTTCTCAAGAAATGTAAATTTATACCTTGTTCAGACAAATTTAATGAAAGAAGAATTCTTATCTAAATTTGGAATCAACTATAGAGTTGAAGTTTTGCCATTTGTTGAAATGAAATCAATTTTTGAAAAAGATTTTATAAATGATTGTAAAAAAATTACACCTAAATATGATTTTATCTATGTAGCTTCTGGAGAAAAACATAAAAATCACATTAGGTTGATTGATGCGTGGATCTTCTTGGCAAAACAAAATTCATATCCAAGTTTATGTTTGACATTAAATCTTACAAAAAGCCGTGTGCTTGAAGAAAAAATTCATGATGCTATTAGTAAGTATGGGGTAAAAATTTCAAACGTGGGGGATGTATCACATAACCAAGTATCTGAGCTTTATTTAAGCTCAGGGGCTTTGATTTACCCATCATTGGTTGAATCTTTTGGTATGCCATTGATGGAAGCAGAAGCTGCTTCTATTGGTATTGTTGCATCAGAACTAGATTACGTTAGAGAGCTAGTCGATCCTGATGAAACTTTCAATCCTTATTCTTCAAGATCAATAGCTTCTGCAGTGAAGCGATACATGAAGATAGAGCTTGAAAGAAATAATTATGTAAGTGTTGAAGAATCTTCCGAGATACTGAAGAAAGTATTTTTATAATGCGAGTGTTATTGTTAAGTCAGTATTTTTGGCCTGAAAATTTTCAGATAAATTTTATTGCTAAATTATTGGCGGAAAGAATTCATCTTGATGTGCTTACAGGTAAGCCAAACTATCCAGAAGGTTCCTTTTATAAAGGCTATGGTTTTTTTGGTGTTAAATTTGAAAAGCTTTTTAATTTTACTATATGCCGAATCCCGATTTTCCCAAGAAAAAAAAATCGCATCTCGTTAATTCTCAACTATATAAGCTTCAGCAGTATTGCAATTTTTTTGATGCCATGGGTTATGCGAAAGAAGCGTTACGATGTAATTTTTGTTTATGGTGTTTCTCCTATTTTTCAAGTTATTCCGGCAATTTTCTTTGGTTATTTGAGAAATATTCCTGTTGTGTTGTGGGTTCAGGATTTGTGGCCTGAGAGTGCCGAACTGGCAGGAAAATTGAAATCAAAAATATTGATTTCAATTTTAAAAAAAATAGTCAGTTTTTGTTATTCTAGGTCTTCTTTGATATTAGTGCAATCTGAAGAGTTTGTTGATAGTGTTAAGAGGTTATCACCTATCTCGAGGGTCGAATATCATCCAAATACAGTCGATGAAATATTCTTGCGGAATAAATTAAGAGGTAAGTTCGTTGACAACCCCCATTCATCCGAATTTTTTTCCGTTGTATTCGCAGGTAATATTGGTGAGGCACAGTCAATAGAAACGATTGTTTCGGCAGCTGAGTTATTGGTCCCTTTTCCTAACATTAGATTTGTATTTGTGGGCTCTGGAAGTAAAGATGGCTGGCTAAGGCTTCAAATTGAAGAAAAAAAACTAACGAACGTTGAATTTAAAGGAAGGTATCCTTTAGAGGAAATGCCTTCAATTTTGGAAAGTGCTGATGTTTTGCTTGTTACTTTAAAGGATGCCGATGCATTAAATAAAACAATCCCTAATAAAATTCAAGCATATCTTGCTATTGGCAAACCAATTGTCGGATCTTTAAACGGGGCTGGAGCTGAGCTTATAAAAAAATCCGGTGCTGGTTTTGTTGCCCCTGCTCAGGACGCTAAGTCGCTATCTGATATAATACTAAGACTCAGTAATATGAATGACGAAGAGCTACTTAATTTTAGTCAAAACGCTAGATGTTACTTTGAGAATAATTTTGAACCTAATTTTCTCATTGATAGATTATTGGCCCACTTTAATTCAGTTCAAAAGGGGATCTAGGTTTGAGAGTACTAATTCTTGGTGTTAATGGAATGTTGGGTAGTGCGATATTGAAGTGCTTGGCCGAAAGTCCTGATTTGGATGTGTTTGGGACGATTAGATCATCCGAGTCTCTGAAATTTCTCAAAGAGTATTCATCCAGCGATAATATTTTCAAGGGAGTTGATGTAACTAATCCAGATACTCTTCTTGAAATAATAAGTTCTGTAAAGCCTGACATTGTTATTAACTGCGTGGGGTTAATAAAACAGTTGGCTGAATCTGACGACCCTTTGATTACTATTCCCATCAACACTATTCTGCCTCACAGATTGGCTAATATCTGTAAGTTGGCAAATTCTAGATTGATTCATTTTAGTACGGATTGTGTTTATTCTGGGTCCAAAGGGAATTATATTGAAAGTGATTCTTCGGATGCTTATGATTTATATGGAAAGTCTAAGTACCTTGGGGAGGTTTATGGTGAAAATTGTCTTACTATTAGAACTTCGATTATTGGCCATGAACTTCAAACTTGCAATGGCTTGGTTGAGTGGTTTCTTAGTCAAGAAAGTAGCTGCAATGGATATGTGAATGCAATATTCTCTGGCCTACCAACTATTGTTTTATCACAAATAGTACGCGACATAATAATTGATCGTAACGATATTTATGGCCTCTATCATATATCTTCGGAGCCAATTTCCAAATATGATTTGTTGAAAATAATTTCATTAAAATATCGAAAAGAAATTGAAATTGTGCCATCAGGTGAATTAAGAATTAATAGATCTCTAAATAACGATAAATTCTATAAGGCAACGGGATATAAAGCACCACCGTGGGGCGAATTAATTGAAAAAATGTTTGAATTTAGGTGATTGGATTAAGTATGTTTAAAAATAAGGTATTGCTGATTACTGGAGGCACAGGTTCCTTTGGAAACGCAGTTTTGGATAGATTCTTAAAAACTGACGTCAAGGAAATTAGAGTATTTAGCCGTGATGAAAAAAAACAAGAGGAAATGCGGACATTACTTAATAACCCAAAATTAAAGTTCTATATAGGTGATGTAAGAGACTATTCTAGTGTTAAAGATGCCATGAAAGGCGTTGATTATGTATTTCACGCCGCTGCTTTGAAGCAGGTTCCATCTTGTGAATTTTATCCTTTGGAAGCTATTAAAACTAATGTTCTTGGTTCTGAAAACGTTATTTCTGCCGCTATAAATCAGAAAGTTAAAAAAGTCATATTGTTGAGTACTGATAAAGCTGTTTATCCCATAAATGCTATGGGCATATCAAAAGCCATGATGGAAAAGATTATGGTCGCAAAATCCAGAATACTTGACAATTCCGATACGGTACTTTGTGCGACTCGTTATGGGAATGTTATGGCCTCTAGAGGCTCAGTAATTCCTTTATTTGTACAACAAATAAAGGATAACAAACACATAACTATTACCGATCCAAACATGACCAGATTTCTTATGACTTTAGAAGAGTCGGTTGATCTAGTTATTTATGCATTTGAACATGGAATGCAGGGTGATATTTTTGTTCAAAAAGCCCCATCGTCTACTGTTTTAGATTTAGCACACGCGATCAAGGAAGTTTTTAAATCAAAATCAGAAATAAAGATTATTGGTACGCGTCATGGTGAGAAACTATATGAATCGCTTATTTCTAGAGAAGAGATTGCTAAGGCTGAAGATCTTGGTTCGTATTATCGAATACCGTCTGACAATCGTGATCTTAATTATGCTCAGTACGTGACTGAGGGGAAGAAAGGTATTGCAGACCTTAGTGACTATACATCTCACAATATTCATCGATTAAATATAGACCAAATTAAAGAACTTCTTTTATCTTTGCCTTATATAAGAAGCGAATTGTAACTTGGCGGAAAATTTAATATGAATTATTCACAGTCGCAACTTAAAGAAATAGCTGATTCATCAATAGCAAAATTACTTGGCGTTGAAAAAAATATAAATTATTTTGAAGAGCCGTTTAAACATGTCTTCGTTGATAATTTTTTCCCTACCGATTTTGCATACAACTGCCTGAAAAATTTCCCTGATGTTAATGATAAGGATTGGGACTCCAGTTTTGACAAGGATATTGAGGTAAAGTACAGAACAAAATGGAAGTCTGAGTTTGATATACCAGATGTTATTGTTGATGCTGTAAGAGTACTAAATAGCGCTGTTTTTTTAAATGCGATGTCAAAAGTAATGGGTATAGAGAAAATAGTTTCCGATCCATATTTTACTGGAGGCGGGCTAAATGTTACTAGAAGAGGCGGCTTGCTTGATGTTCATGTCGATGGTAATTACCATGATGCAACAGGGTTAAATCGCAGACTGAATGCTTTAGTTTATTTAAATCCTGGATGGGAAGAGTCTTGGGGTGGTGAGTTCGGGATTTACGATAACACAGGTGATCAGTGTGTGAAAAAAATAGCCCCGTTGTTTAATCGATTAGTGATTTTTGATAGCCATGATAAGAGCTTTCATGGCCTACCAGACCCAATAAACTTTCCCGATGAGGTGCCTAGAAGATCTATATTGTTATACTACTATACGAAAGATCCTAGACCTTCAGATCAAATTGTTATTGATGAGCCCCATAGCGCTCTTTGGAAAAAAAGAAACCTTAATGACAAAAAAGGCAATAAAACACGCGATTATTTTTAATTAAATGCTGCAAGGATATTGAGTATGTTTAAAGTGATGACAATTTTGGGTACACGTCCCGAAGTTATCAAGATGAGTCGGGTGATTGCTGAGTTTGACGCGCAAGTAAATCATGTTTTAGTTCATACTGGACAGAATTATGATTATGAGTTAAATCAAATATTCTTTGATGAGCTTTCTATAAGGAAACCAGATTACTTTTTGGGTGCAGTAGGTGAAACTGCATCAAAAACCATCGCTAATATTATTGAGAAAACAGATGAAATTCTTCATATAGAAAAGCCTGACGCCGTTTTACTTTATGGGGATACAAACTCATCTCTGGCAGTAATTGCTGTAAAAAGACACAAGGTACCAATCTTTCACATGGAGGCTGGTAACCGATGTTTTGATCAGCGTGTTCCAGAAGAGTTAAATCGCAAGTTAGTTGATCATTTGAGCGATGTGAATTTTGTTTTAACCGAACACGCAAGAAGATACTTAATTGCAGAAGGAATTAAGGCTGAACTAATATTCAAGACAGGCTCTCATTTACGAGAAGTATTGGACTTTTATAAGCCTAAAATTCAAGACTCAGATGTCTTGAATAGGTTGGGGGTTGAGTCTGGTAGATATTTTATTGTTAGTGCACATCGAGAGGAAAATGTTGACTCGTCAGAAGGTCTACAGGATATATTAGAAACTCTGAATTCACTGGCTGATAATTACCAATTTCCAGTAATAGTATCTGTTCATCCAAGAACTAGAAAAAGACTTTCTGATTTTGGGATTGGCGAACTAAATCCAAATATTAAATTTCTGAAACCGTTCGGTTTTTGTGACTATATTAAATTACAGATAGAAGCCTTTTGTGTAATTTCGGATAGTGGAACAATTACTGAGGAAGCATCATTACTCAATCTACCAGCAGTTACAATTCGCAATGTTCATGAGCGACCAGAAGGTATGGATGTGGGTACGCTTATCATGAGTGGCCTCAAGAAGGAACGTGTGTTAGATGCGGTGCGTGTGATCGTTGCCCAGCATGATAAAGATAAGCCGGTGATGCATCCTGTCCAGGACTACGAGGCTGGGCCTGTATCAAAACAGCTATTGCGTGTGGTACT
>CANNJI010000043.1 GCA_947504875.1 Legionellaceae bacterium | reverse complement strand
TCTCTGTACATGACAAAAAAATCTCTGTCATTCCCGCGCAGGCGGGAAACCATCCCTCAAAACAATCCGTTGGCCAGATTTAACCACTGAGGGTTGTTCTCCTCAATAAGATTTATTTTCCATTGGCGATTCCATTTTTTAATTCGCTTTTCGCGGGTTATGGCTTCGTATACGTCCAAGTGGACTTCATAATAAACTAATTGATGAACATCATACTTTTTTGTGAATCCATCGACTAAGCCTTCTTGATGTTGATACATTCGTTGCGCCAGATTACTGGTGATACCAGTGTATAGTGTTCCGTATGTTTTGCTGGCTAATATATAAACACAGTATTGTTTTTCTTCCATTGTTTTTCCAACCCGCGCTTGCTATAAACTAAGGATTTCCGTAGCTCATTAAACCTGAGCTTCCCGAGCAAAAGTGTATACAGCAATATGAGTGATTGCAATTATGTTGATGATAATTGCGTACCATTCAAGATGTCTAGCGCCTGTTGAAATCGATCTGCTTTGTAAGCTAATCGTACAATGGCATTACATAGAAAATCCAATCCATATCGAAACAAACTGATGGCTGGTCTCCCATGTTTTTTTATTTTTATTGGTTTTAGAATAGACTGCCATTCTCCCGTGCGATGGGCCCAAGCAAAGGCAATGGCAAGTAACGCCACCAATTTTTTAATACGTTCTTTGTCTGTGATATGGGTATCCTCAAAGTTGAATCCACGCCCTTTAAAGCAACCAAAAAGAGACTCAATTTCCCAGCGCAGACCGTATGTAATGATGGCTGATTCTGCAGAGTCACTGGTTGCCACAATTAATAACTCACCATCAGCCAAGCGCAACCCAGCAAGGTAAACCAAGTGCCCCCAAACAATACGTTGGCCTTTTAAAATGAGCTGCTCACCTGGTTTTAATTCATAGAATAAGGCATCAATATCAATTTTCAGCCCCCTGGAATTGGTCGTGATTGTGTTATTTTTGATCCTGATGTTGAAGGGTATTTTTTCACGTAAAAGCCATGCAAACCAATTTTTTCCAATAAACTCTCGATCGGCCAACAAACCTCGAATGCAATGCCTACCGAATTGATTGATAAACGTTTGAATGAGCTCTATTCGCTCAGCCGTATCTGAATTACCTTTCTTATCCAATAGCATCCAATATATCGGAATTGCAGTACCTTTGAAAACAATCCCGAGCATCAAGATATTAATATCCGAATTTCCCCAACGCCAATTCGTTCTATCCATAGAAAGATACCATTGACCACCAGAAATAAAGAACAGTTTAAAAATGAATCCTGCAATTTGCGTATAATTTAATGTAAATCCAGCAAAAAATCGTTGGATTCTTCGATATCTTGATAAGAGTTGCGCCTCTCCAATAACCACACACGCTAATTTATTTAAATTTACGGTGCGTACCGTTAATAGGGCGAGTAACATATTTACAAAACAAGTGATTCTTGCCTTGTTCCAACCTAAATGCACGTTTAAACTATCCCTTAACTCGTTGATACAATCCATACAATCTCCTTTTGACGATTGAGATTATATGGTTTTTCAGCGAGTTACCTAATATTTATTGTTTAATCTTGCCACATCAGGGATGGTTTCCCGCCTGCGCGGGAATGACAGAGATTTTTTTGTCATGTACAGAGTCTCTTGCTAACAGAAGTATTGATTTAATTTTGTGCGTCAGGGTCCTGTCACGGTAGACCTCATTTTACAAGCTCGCATGGCTATGCGTGAAAAGGAGCGCTAGATAGGGTTATGAAACAAAGGCCCTTGGCGCTCCTTCTAGGAGAGATTAAACAAAATTATAATGAATACCAAACATGATTGCATTGAGTGTGACTGGGTGCATATCTACATCCACACTAATCGGTGAAATTTTCTTATCACTTGGCAAATGGACAACAGCTCCGTTGTTATTCGAGCCAAACACATGTAAATAAGCTAATGATAATCCAATTGATTCATTAATGTTGTAGTCACCACCAACTTTAATTTCTGGCAATACAGCCGTTTGTGGAATACGGGCCTTAATGTTAGCGTCTAAATCTAAAAGGTCAAGGAAACCATGTGCGCCAGCGTCGAGGCTTCCTTTAGCCCAAAATGTTTCAACCATCATTCCAGCTTTAGCGAACACATCAAATTTATTATGCGTGTAAAATATGCCAGCTAAAAAATCAGCACCTAAAATATCGGTATTTGTAGAGAGATTTACGTCCGCATTCAATAATAAGTCTCTTACTGAAGCTGTGAACTCACCTTCCATGCTTCCGTAGTAGCCATAACCTGCTTCAAAACTTAATCCTATGTTTTCTTTCCATGGGTGATTAACACCAACAGCAAGACGACCACCCCATCTTTCCGGTGTCGTTACTAATCCAGAAGTGCTATCACTGGCATTATTGAACGAACCCCAAGTATAACTGCCTTCTGCGCTTGCGAAAGGAGTATAATTAGCTTGTGTTATCGGGGCAGTTTCTTTGCCATCAGCATAAAGAGGACTACTCATTGAAGACAATAGAAGTAAAGAAATAATGGTTTTATTCATGAGAAAATCACCTCGTTATTAATTGATTAATAACAATAATTGAAACGTCCTTTGCTGTCTAGGGTTTTTTTTTTCGTAAAAATGACATCTCATCAGGAGTTTATGGCACCACTTTTTTTACTTGATAATGTATCTAATAACAACTGTGTATACAGTGGTTTGTTCTTAAAGAGTTGCATGATGGTGGTTGATGTTAAACAGGTCACCATCAGGGGTAAAATCAGCATGTAATTTTGGGTCATTTCGACAACCAGAACAATGCCTGTAATCGGTGCTCGTACAGAAGCTGAAAAAAATGCAGCCATACCTGCCACGGCAAACATGCCTGGTTGAGTGGGAATATCAATGTTTAGGTAGTGCAATAGATAGGGCACCATCAAGCCGCATAAAGTGCCCAAAGCGAGCATTGGTGCGAAGACACCGCCTGGTGCACCAGCACCGTAGCATAAGATGGTGATTAGAAATCTAAGCGTGATTAACCAAACTAACGTTAGAAAAGATGGTGTCATGGTTAATGATTGCTCGATAATATCATATCCTCCGCCAACCAACGAAGGAAAGGCGTAGGCTAAGTATCCTATAGAACACCCTATGATCAGTACATACGCATAGCGACTGGCAATGCTGAGCCTTTTGACGATGCGCAGCATTTTCATCAGTAAAATATTAAATATAAGTGCTAAAAAACCGATTAAAATTCCATAGATAAAAAATATCCAAAGAGATTGCAGGCTTGGTTCATTATACATCGTCATTAAAATTGCAGGTTTTGATCCGATAATGAGGTGTAGAACAATGGTTGATATGAAGCAACAAATTGCGACAATTTTAAAATTGATGAATGAAAAGTTGAATTGATTTCTCATTTCTTCCAAAACAAACAATACGCCGGCTAACGGTGCATTAAAGGCCACAGCTAATCCAGCAGCAGAACCTGCTGCAATCAATGCGTCACGACGTTTGCGCGAAAGTTTAAATGCTTCACCAATCATTTCACCGAGGTTCCCACCCATCTGGATGGTTGGGCCTTCGCGACCAGAGGCCATTTTTGCAGAAATTGCCAAGAGACCTCCAAAAAACTTAACAGGGAGTAATTGGCGCCAAAGGATAGTTCGTTCATGAAGTAATGCGCCTTCAATTTCCTGTACACCACTCCCCGCGGCCTCTGGAGAAAACCATCTTACCAACAAAAAAGCAACAAGGACCATCACCATCGATACGCCCGATGAAAGTATGGCGAGAGACCAACCCTGTGTTTTTGCATAAAAAAAACACTGATTTAAAAATACATCAACCCAATGGATAGATAATTGAAATAAAGAACCAACAACACCAACCAACACACCTAATATAATTGCAATGCTATATGTTGATAAGATTTTTCCTTGTTGTTTTAAAATGGAGGTTCTCCTTTTTTCAGCCCTTTAATCATTGTGACATGAAATATAGTTTTTTTACGATAGATCAACACCAGAACCACAAACCAAAAGAGAGTATAACTGATAGCGTATAACAGTGATGCAATTTTTAAATTTGAGAGGGGAAACAGTGTTTGGGTAATAAAGAGTCGTAAGTTTACCGTGGTTTCAGCTGACATCGGGATTAATATCATCGCCTGGATTTTTAAAAATAAAACATGAAGGACGTAGGCGGTTAGGGCACTAAGACCAAAAATTTCAAAAGGTCTGGACCACCTTTTCCTTTGTTTAATTTCTATTAACCAATAACATAATGCAAACGTTAAAATAGCCAAACCTCCTGTCCATAAGACATAAGGGCTTGTCCATAATGTTTTATTGATTGGAAATACAAAACCCCAAAACCAGCCCGTTAGGGTCATGACAACGCCCGCAAGGACCATAACGATTAATTTTTTTGACGGGCGATCTACCGAAAGTAGCCATGCCCCCAGTAAATTTCCGAGTAATGCTGTGGCGATGGCTGGAAGCGTGCTGAAAAGACCCTCAGGATCATAGGTATGCCCATAAAGATGCCCTGATGAAATGAATAATCTATCAACGTAGGCGGCAAGATTCCCGTCGTTTGTCAGTTGATGAGTACCATAGCCTGGTACAGGGATTAAGGTCATTGCCAGCCAGTAACCAATTAACAATAGAAGGATGATGATGGCTTGGGTTCGCAGACGGGTTGTTAAATACAAAATAGAGGTAAAAAAATAACAAATTGCAATACGCTGCAGAACACCTAGTACGCGAAGGGTTGACCAATCAACATGAAGGGATATTGCGTTGAGTAATAAACCGATAAAAAAAAGGAAAATGGTGCGCTTTATGATTTTCCCGGATAAAAATGTTAAAGAAAGTCCTTTCGCTCGTTGTTTTGCTAACGTTAAAACAGAAGAAACACCTACGATAAAAACAAAGAAAGGAAAAACCAGATCGGCGAGTGTACAACCATTCCACATCGAGTGTTCGAGTAGGGCGAACGAAGAACGGTTGCCAGGGCTATTGACTAATATCATGAGTATGATTGTAATGCCGCGAAAAACATCGAGCGACAACAGTCTAGAAAAATTTTTATCGTTTATGGGCATTTTAATGGTCTCGCACACAGAGATTCTAATGCTAATTCACCGCGCATGATTTGTCAATATTTGGCCATATTGGTTGTTATTTATTTTGCCATCGATTTGATGTATTCTTTAAACAAAGCTCCATTATTCATACCTGATATCGATTTATACAGCATGGGTTTCCCTGCCTACCAATATGCAGAAGAGCCTGTTTTAGGATATGATTTCTATTTTCTTCCAAAGGTTCTTGCTGTCTTTTGTATAGACCACGCGAGAGTGTAAATTATATGGCCCTCTTTGCCAAAACTCGATCTTTTGTGGGGAGAAATGAAAGCCTCCCCAAGTTTTTGGGACGGGAATGGGTTTGTTTTGATAGGTTTGACTTAGCGCTTGGTGTCGTTTCAATAGCTTAGTAAATGTGGTGTTTTTATCAATTTCACCAAATAAAACGGATGAGATTTGATGAGGTGGCGCCCTGTCCTTGAATATTTTTTCCAGCTCTTTGGCAGTGAGTGGTTCAACTGTTCCAGTCAAATTGATTTGTCGTTGATCCTGAAGCCAATTAAATGTAATTGCAGCATTATTATTTTTTCTTAAATACTCGAATTTTTGAGTTTTCAGATTTCCGATAAAAGAAAAACCATCTTTATTGATTTCTTTTGCCATCATTGTACGTGTTGAGGGTTGGCATTTATTGTTCACAGTGGCAAGTATAAAAGCGGCGGCATCTCGTTCCCCCAATGTATTGCTTGCTTCATGAAACCAATCCATAAAATAAACCATAGGGTCTGATTTCATTTTATCTGGTTCTAGGCGATTAACATGCAAAACCTCCGAGGGTTGTGGGTTTGCAAATAAGGATTGACATATTAAGAGGAAGGAAAACAACCCT
Organism: Legionellaceae bacterium; assembly: GCA_947504875.1. Classification (GTDB taxonomy): domain Bacteria; phylum Pseudomonadota; class Gammaproteobacteria; order Legionellales; family Legionellaceae; genus CANNJI01. The sequence continues at coordinate 14,394 of CANNJI010000043.1, read as the reverse complement.
ATTTTTTTTAAATTCGTCAAAATAAACCCACTTATTCAATATGTTAAAACATAACATAACATAACATGAATTGAATCTTTCCTGCAAACGTGTGTCATCATAACTTAATCACGGTTTTTCTGCGCTTTAATATTTGCGAGTCGCCTGTATGAGCTCATCAAATTTGATGATTTTTTTAGGTTTGCTGATGTAGTAGCCTTGAATAATATGGCAACCTAAGTCTTTTAATATATCTAATTGTTGTTTCGTTTCAACGCCCTCTGCTACGATCTCCATATTTAAAGTATCTGCAATAAGCAATATGGCTTGAATAATTGCTCGGTCATGCGTGCTTGATGCAAGATCATCAATAAATAATTTATCAATTTTTAAGGTGTCGATGGGGAGTGTTTTTAAATAACTGAGCGAAGAGTAGCCCGTGCCAAAATCATCGCAGGCAATACGAACACCAATATTTTTAAGATCCTTCATTATTTTTAAGGACTCAGTATAGTTCTTCATCAAGGTACTTTCAGTGATTTCGAGTTCTAATTGAGCTGGGTTTAATTGACTGCCTTCTAGCGCATCGTTAATTATTTTCACAAGCAAGTTGTTTTTTTTGTGGTCCATTGCCGTGAATTCGCGTGCTGATATATTAACAGAAATATGGGCCGTCGTTTGTTCTGTATTGGACCAATGCTTCATTTGACGACAGGCTTCATGAATAACCCATGAACTTAATGGTATAATTAGCCCTGTTTTTTCAGCAATAGGAATGAATGTGTTCGGAGAAACAAGCCCTAGTTTTTTGTTTTTCCATCGAAGAAGCGCTTCAAGGCCAAACACCGTGTTATTGAGCGTATTAAATTGAGGTTGATAATGTAAAACAAGATCTCCACATGAGATTGCATCACGTAAGTGTGTTTCAATGATTTGATTTTTTATCGTTATTCCTCGCAGGTTTTTTTTATAATAACCATAATTATTGTTGCCTTGCGATTTTGAGTAAGTCAGTGCCGCAGAAGCATGATCAATTAATTCATTTTCATTGAGAATCTCTCTTGTGCTCGCGCGACTGATCCCGATACTTGCTTTTAAATAAATACTGTGGGACTCAATATGATAAGGTTCACTTAAAATCTTGAGTAAACGCTCTGCCGTGGTAGAAATATCTTTTTTTGATTTGATATCACAGAGATAGAGTATGAATTCATCATTTGATTTTTTTCCTAGGCCATCCTTTTCTTTAATACAGGACTGTAACCTGTCGGCCACTTTTGTTAAAATAATATTGCAAACATCATATCCTACGTTGTCATTAACATTTCTAAATCCATCTAAATTGATAATCATTACCGCGAGTTCAGTTTTTAATTGAACTTTTTTATGCAGGAGTTTTTTTATTGAATTTAAATTAGGCAAACCTGTGAGGGCATCATAGTCAGTCAGATGTTGTATTTGTTGCTGTTGGTGGTATCGTTTTTTCTTTTCGTTGAGGTAGAGTGCGTTCAGCAACGCTTTCTCTGTGATGATTCCTTGAATTTCGCCTGTATCATCAATGACTGTTAAACAGTCAACTTTATTTTTTTTCATAAAAAATTGCGCGTACTTGACTGTACTACCTAACTGAACATGGCCTGTCATACAGGCTGTTTTAGTGTATTTTTTAAGAACAAAAGAGTCAATGAGTAGATGCGTCATAGAGATTTGACCTAAAACTATAGCATGATTGTATTATAGTCAATTGGTGCATTATTTCAACCATTAGGGCCGGCGCTGATAGCTTGCCCCGAGGACAGCAAGGGCTTTTTGAATACGGTAGAGCGTCATAACTCCTTACTACGTGTGTTCATGCAACAGACCCTAAGGTCTGTTACAAATTTTGTCTGCTAAATATCCAATTGCACCAGCATAATAAATGGAATTATTATAACGCAAAATCATTTTGTAATTCGGATAAGCTAGAAAAACAGGGCCTCCATTGGGTTTGATAATGCTTGCTTGCAGGGTTGGATAGGGTAATGTTTCCCCTTGTTCTGTTCGTATACCCATGGCATTCCACTCACTTACGGCTTTTGTGATTTTTTTCCCTTCGAGCGTATTGTCAAAATTTGCTGGGAGTTTGACAAGGATGGCCCATGGTTCATTCGCATGCCAGTTATTTTTTTTCATGTAATTAGCGATTGAGGCAAGTGCATCGGGTTTAGAATCCCAAATATCTTTATGGCCATCGCCATCATAATCTACCGCGTATTCAACCCAGCTTGAAGGTAAAAATTGAGGGTGTCCTGATGCACCAGCCCATTCACCTTTAAAGTGAGCAAGTGATACATGCCCGTCGGCTAGAATACGAAGCGCAATCAGTAGTTGTTGTCTAAAAAATTCGGGACGATTGGAATCGTAAGCAAGTGTTGCAAGTGATTTAATCACCGGGAAATTACCCATGTAGCTTCCGTAACTGGTTTCAAGGCCCCAAAATGACACCACAAAGCAGGGGTCCACCTGAAACTCTTTACCAATGGCTTCTAATGTTTGCTGATATTCTTTGTATTTTTTTCGTCCAATCGCAATGCGATAATTATCAACCCGTGAATTACGATATTTTATATAGGTGAGTCGGTGTTCAGGTTGTGAATGAGCCAGCCCTTTAATTTGCTTGCTTGGCTCATGAATATCCTGAAAGGCTGTATCAAAAAGTGCAGGAGGGATCCCTTGAGAAAGTGCTTCTTCGCGGACACCAGCAACCCAGGCATTCCAATTCTGAGAGACGGCCATGGCGTGCGCTGAAAAAAAAGTGCTCATGACGAGCATGAAGTAAAGAAAAGTAATTCTCACAGGGTATACTCCTTGGGATATTAATTTAAAGTATACCTCTTAAAGACACAACAGTGTCAAGGTGTGCGGCGTTTTTTGCTGGATAAAAACCAAAAAAAAGACCGGTTGCTACCGAAACCCCAAATCCGGTAAGGACTGGAGTGATGAAAATCGTAAATGGCCAATGATTAAAAAATGCAACAGCAGCCGTGATTAAAAGACCCACCATGACACCCAAAATCCCACCCATCAGTGATAATAATGCCGCTTCAATTAAAAACAAATGTTGGATTTGTTTGTTGGTTGCGCCAAGCGCTTTGCGGATCCCAATTTCTTGTTTTCGTTCACTGACACAGACAAGCATTACATTCATGATCCCAATGCCGCCAACGATGAGAGAGATTGCACCAATGGTCGTGAGCAGGAGTGTGAAGATATGCCCTTGATGTTCCATGGTCGCAATAATCTGTTTGGCACTTCGTGAAAAAACAGTCAGCCTTGGGGCTTGCGTCGAGATCAGATGCTTAATGGCTTTAATCACGGTGTCTGTAGGAGCATCGGGTCTTAATAATATAACGGCTTGATTTGCACTGCTTGTGGCGCTGACTAGCGCCATTCCACGAAGCGGTATGAGAATAGATTGATTAATGTCTTCATTAAAAAATGCATTTTCTTTCCACGACTCCGTCACGCCAATGATGGTATAGAGAACCTCTCCGATGTGAAGCTGTTTTCCAATGGGTGATCCAAATGAGCGTTGTTTCAGTGTTTCGGCAATCTGTGAGCCTACCACACACACATGTTCATAGGATTGGTATGAAGACAAGAAATGTCCTTGTTGGAGTTTGATATGAATAATGCGAGCAAGAGACTCATCTGCACCAATAATGGAGGCTTTGATGACATGTCCTTCGAATGATATGGGTTGATAAGCTGTGCTATAAGGTGCGCTGTCTATTATCCCAGGAATAAGAGAAGGGAGCTCTCGCCAGACCCGAATAGGAATGTAATTTTTTCCATTGCCAGAGCGATTTTGCATGTCTTGATAAGTCGAAATTGCAAGTAAATCAGTTCCCATGGACTTAAATGCTGCTAGGGCAGTTTGAGTTGCTAACTTTCCACAGCTGATCAGGGCAACAATGGCAGCTGTGCCAACCAAAACGCCGAGCATAGCAAGGATAGAGCGTAGTTTAGCGGTGGCTAAGTTAAGGACGGCATGCTGTAAATGGCACGTGAATTTCATGATTTGATATCCGTGATTATTTCACCATCGTTGAGAATGATTTTTCGTGTACATTGGTTTGCAATCGATTCATCATGGGTTATCAAAATAAGCGTTCGTCCTTCCTGATGAATTTTTAAAAATAAAGCCATGATCTCTATGCTGGTGCGTGAATCTAATGAACCTGTTGGTTCGTCTGCGAGAATGATGTCGGGTTCGGTGATCAGCGCTCTTGCGATTGCAATGCGCTGCTGTTGCCCACCAGATAATTCAGCGGGTCTGTGTCCTTCAAATCCTAACATATCAACATGTTTAAGGCTATTTTGAGCGCGTGTTTGAATCTCTTGAGCAGACATATTTTGATAATGTAAAGGCAGGCCTATATTTTGTAAACTATTTAATCGAGGGAGTAAATTAAATTGTTGAAAAACGAAACCAAGATGTTGGTTACGAAATCGTGCCAACTGATTGTCATGAAGTAAACTTGTGCGGTCTTGGTTGAGCCAATATTCGCCATTATACGTGCGGTCTAATAGCCCAATAATATTCATTAAGGTTGATTTCCCTGAGCCAGATGGACCTAAAATCGCAATCATTTCACCCTCATAAACACATAAGGATACTTTATTTAACACCCTGTGTCGGGAATCTCCTGTTGTATACGTTTTGGTAATATTTTTAAGTTCAATTAATGGCATATGGGTTACTTTTCATAGATGAGTGTGTCCCCGGAGGTCAATCCCTCTTCAATCACAACTTTATTGCCTTGAACAGCACCGGTGATAACGCGTTGAGCGTGCAGTGTTCCATCGGGTTGTTTTAAAGAAACCATCGTTTTTCCGTGATGTTGGCTTAATGCTGAAATAGGAATCAGGAGTTTATTTTCACTTTGAACAGACAATTCGATGGATGCGCTCATACCCACTCTGATGGCGTTAATCGCATCATCATTGAGTGGTTTTACTTCAACAACCGCTGTAAATGAAGGCAGCCCCCCGCCATTTTTTTTGGAGGCCTGCGCATTAATAGCAACCAATTCTCCATGCAGGGCTTGTTTACCAAAGGCCACCCCTCGGATGGTCGCAGAGAGGCCTTGTTTGATTTTATCAATATCAACTTCTGGAATATCAATATCAATGCGGATCCCGCGCATGTCTCCAATTAAAGCGAGAACTTGACCTGCTTTAATGGTCGAACCAACACTCAAATGCGTATTTTTCTCGTCATTTGAATGCGGAGGATAAAGTAATACGCCTTTTCTGGGCGCTTTTAATTCAATTAAATTATGCTTACTCATCAGGGCTAAACTGACCTTATCAAATTCAGAAAGACTTAAACCCGCAAGCTCTTCATCTGCACTGTTGCCATGCCCCATTTTTTCGAGGAGTTCAGATACTTTTTTAGTGGCCTGCATTAAGGTTACTCGCTCAGTATTAAGGCTTGATTTTTCGCTGAGATAATTATTTTTAGACAATAAGCCTGATTGCCATAAATCTTCGGTGCCCACAAATTTAGTGCGGGCAATGGTGTAGCGGTCTTTCGCTTTAAGATACTCAGTGAGTGTTTCATTATATAGTTTTTGAAGGTCCATTGAGTTGAGCGTAAATACAATGGCATCTTTTGGAATGAGTTGGCCATAGTGATAATGTTCTGCATCGAGTACGGCATCGACGGGGCTTGTGATCGCACTTTCATGCAAGGGTTGTATTGTTCCTGTAAAGTATAACGTTTTATGAAGGGTTGTTGGTTTTACGTTATAGGTTGCGCTGCCAGAGTTTTGCCCAGGTTTATCTTGATGACAGCTGAGGAGTGAAAAAAACATGATGAGGATTAAGTAGCGTTTGTTCATCCGGTATACCTCAAATTAATTTGCCAGCGATCAAGGGTTGAGCCCAACATGCGATCGAGCGCAGATAATTGATTAAGATATGCAATTTTGGCATTGATTAATCCCATTTGCGCTTGAATCAGTTGATTCTGTGTGTTGTTAACGTCAAGCGCGCTTGAGATCCCAGCTTGTTGTTTCTTCTTTTCAAGCGTATATGATTCATCTGCTAATGCCACCTGACGCTTGGCAAGTTCATAACGTTTGGCTTGACTGGTGATTGAATTGATGATGTTTTTGATGGCAGTAATTAACATACGACGCCCAGCAATAAGATTTAATCGGTCTTTTTCTAAGCGTATTTTTGCTTGAATTAATTGATTGCGTCGAGTGATGTCGTGGAGCGGAATGGTCATGCTGATGCCGGCTGACTCGTTAATATTTTTTCCGTTGTAAATGTTTTGCGCATTAGAGGTGATGTTGTCAACATTGGTCAATGTGCCTGTTTGAATATTAGCAGATACGTCAAGCTGCCATTTTTGTTGATTTTTTGCGACGAGATACGCTCGTTTGTCTGCACGAAATGTGGTTTGTAAACCAAGGTATTCTGTGTTGTTTTGAAGCGCTTGTTCAATAGCTGTTTTAGCGTCAGGAATTTTAATTTCATTTAAACTCACATCACTCGGAACGGCAAGTTTCATGTCTGGATCAAGTCCAATTGATTGTAGCAACATTTGCGTACTGGTTTGAAAATCATTGTCTGCTTGTTCAACCATGAGGCTCAAGGATTCAATCTGGTAAGACTGCTGAACGTTTGCGGTGGGTTCCAGTTGTCCGGCGGTGATTTTTTTTTCATTAATCGCATATGTTTTTTGCGCTTCAGTCAATTGCCACTTTTGATTTTTAAGATTATTGCTGCTTAATACAAGCGCACGATAAGCCGCAATCACATCAGTGATCTGATTCATAATCGATTGCTTTATAATTAATTTATTCAAATTTTCTGCCTCAATTGCATCAAGCAATGCAGCTTCATTGACGGATTTGCCAAAACCACGTAAGAGTGGCTGGGTCAGTGAAAAAGTGAGTAATGGATTGTATAAACCTTGTGCTGCTACTGTATTATCCATTTTAAGCGAGGCTTGTGTTCCTAGTTTTGTTTTAAGATCAAATTCAGGCGTTGCAACATAACTTTTTGTTGTGGCGCTGCCTACACCACTAAAACGATTTTTTTCTATGGCTGTTGTGCCTGCGAGGGCATATTGTAATTCAAATTCATTGTATGCTGTTCGTAATTGATAGCGCTGAATGATGCGGTCAAGCTCAGCATTTTGAATATTAGGATTGTAGCGCAAGGCAAGTAAAATGGCCTCTTTTAAGTCCAATCGTATGGTTTTTCTTGATGATGTTGTTGGCGAGGTTGGCAATTCAATCCAATGGTCAAGGACATACTCTGGATTCTGAATGGCTTTTGTCAGTCTTTTTTCGGCGGTGTTGCCTGCTGCAACAGCGAGCTGGCCGAAGAAGAACAGGAGCAGCATAAGGCTGATTTTTATCATCTTATGATACGCCTGCAGAAACGCAAAATCGCTCTTTTGTATCGAGGCGTAGTGCTGTAAGTGTTTTTCCCCAGACACAGCCGGTATCCAGTGCGTAGATGTGGGGTATTGAGCATTTTCCCTCTAAAGCAGCCCAGTGACCAAAGATTATATCTGCTTTAATGACTTGTCGATGGGGTGTGTCAAACCAAGGAAATAGATGGCTCGGTTTCTTTTCAAGTGAGCCTTTATGCGTTAAAACCAAGCGACCTTTGTCATCACACAAGCGCATGCGAGTAAGAGAATTGCAGATAACTCTTAATGCATCGATGTCGGAGAGCGTTTCTTCAAAAAAATCGGGCTTATTCCCATACAATTGATTCAACAAAGTTTTGTAGTTGTCATGGTGTAGCGCTTGTTCAAAGCGAGCGGCTCGTTGTTTGGCGTCAATTAAAGACCAAGTGGGAGGAATGCCCGCATGGCACATCACAACGTTGAGCTGTTCATCATGAACCAGTATGGGTTGGTAACGTAACCAGTTAGCAAGTGTCTCACAATCGGGGGCGTTGAGTAGTTCATCGAGCGTGTCATCTGGATAGGTTTCTGTTGTCTTGCTTGCGAGGCGCATGAGAAAATGAAGGTCATGGTTTCCCAACGTAATACGTGGCGTCAGCGGTAACTGTTTGATAAAACGAAGTACGGCAAGGGAGTGTGGTCCTCGATTGATGAGGTCCCCTACAAACCAAAGCCTGTCTTTGTGCTCGTCAAAATGAAGGTGTTCTAGTAAGCGCATGAGCGGATCATAACAGCCTTGAACATCACCAATAGCATACTCAGCCATGTGGCGCTCCGGGTGGCCTGTGTGTTAAAGCGATTCCTGCGATTGGTTTTTCAGTAATCCAATGCCCTTTGGAGGAGAGATGTTCTTGATTTTTTTCAAGTAACATCGACATGGCGGTCATTTTTTTCTTTGTGTTTGTGATGTTATCTTGAACAAATAGTTGATTGGGCAAACCAATGCTCCCTTTTAAAACAATCCCATTCCCTTCTTTTAAACGAGAGATAGGTGACCCATGATCGCCAATACGATGCAAACCTAACGCAACCAATCCTTGTTGAACCGTTTGCCAATTATTCAAAGCAGGGTTTCCGCTTAAATACAGTTTAAAAACTTCAACACCAATCAGTAACCCATTGGCTACTTTATGCAGTGGTCCTTGGTTTAAGATGAGGGTTCCTTTTTCAAGGGCGTCGTGAAGCCATTTAATAAATTCAACACCAATCATTTGTTCTTTTTTTTGCAGCGGGTCTACTATTTTATCAATAAATGTGGTGTTTAAATTGCGCTTTGCTTTGGGGTCGAATTGTTCAATGGGTATGTTTTTGAAATCACGTTGAATGGCAATGGCTTCTGCCCTGTCAAGAATTGCCTCTAATGCACCCATGTTGTCTTGGTCCTCGTTGAGCAATCTGAACCAGGTATTGAGTGTTTCTTTATTTGATGCTATCCATTCGAATCCTTCTGTGGGCATCATTTGTCGGGCGAGTAACAGATTTAAATTATTGCGAAAAACAGTATCATCGTTTGTGTCAAAGGTATATCCATAATGTGTGTGAGCAGGGGATAACGGTTCAGTCAGCGGATCCCACTGTTTGATAGATACGCCGTTTTTATCGTAAAGCTCAATGTGATAATCGAGATATAATTTTCCAATGCCACGAAGCAATGCTGCAGAAAATAAGGTATACCACCATTGTTTTTGTTCATCAGACAATGGTGCGTTAGGCTCCAACAAAAGGTTGTCTCGGAACAAAATGAGTGCTGCTTCTGTGCGGTTGAGGGCATAATCAAATAAACCGCCGGGTAGGGCATAATAATGATGACTGGATTCCGGTAATTGCTGGCAGTAATGCAGCATATTTTTCATTAACTGCAGGCAAAATTCATTGAATGCTTTGGGATTAAATCCCCCTGTATTGATAATTGTTTTGATCAAGGGGGTACGTTTGGGTGTATCTATTAAACGGTCGCCTGGCGTGATGGCTGTTAGCGCAGCAAGTGGCTTGGTATGTGTCCCAGCTTTTTTTTCCGTTTGATGAAACACGTTGATCTCCTATTCAATTTAGGTTCTTTGTATTTTACATGTATTGGAAACAAATTTCGCTAATCGAATATAATCTTCAATTGAAATTTGCTCGGGTCTTAAACCTGGATTAATGTCCATTTGAGTTAATTGTGTGGCACTTATGAGCTTTTTTAAATTGTTTGCTAGTGTTTTTCGACGCATTGCAAACGCCATGGCAACAAGTTGAACGAGGTCTTCAGTTGGGACGTCGTCGTAGCGTTTCTGCTGATGAGGGGTTAAGCGAACAACGGCTGATTCAACTTGTGGCGCAGGGTAGAATGCAGTGGGTGGCACCGTAAACAGTGCGTCAACGTCACAATGATATTGCGTCATAATACTGAGACGGCCATAATCTTTAGAGCCTGGGGTTGCCGCCAATCGGTCAACGACTTCTTTTTGTAGCATGATATGAATATCTTTAATTTGAGTATGATATTTGAGCAAATGAAATAGCAAGGGCGTGGAGATATTGTAGGGTAAATTACCAACCACACGCAGATTATGCCCAAAAGGTGTGAGGTCGATCGTCAATGCGTCAGCGGAAATGAGCGTTAAGTGTTGATTTTCTGCAGTATTTGTCATTAAGTGAGCATGAAGATCAGTGTCAATTTCAATTGCGGTAAGATGTTGGACTTTTTTTAGTAACGGAAACGTCAGTGCACCGAGCCCCGGGCCAATTTCAAGCATACGATCGGTGGATTCTGGGTTAATCGCATGTACAATGGCATCGACAGTATGTCTGTCTTGTAAAAAATTTTGGCCAAATCTTTTTCGTGGACGATGTTGCATAAGATACTTTAAAAACAAGCGTTATTGATTATACCTCGAGTTGGCTATGGTGTCATATCAATGAACATGATAGTTTTAGAGTTTTCTTGTTTAAAAAAGATATTATGCTGTCTCATGCCCTTGAATTACGCCAACGATTATTACGTGTTTTATTTTATTTTATTTTATTTTTTGTTTTATTTTTTTGTTTTAGTCAAGATATTTTCAGGGTAGTTGTTGCACCATTATTAGAAGTTTTGCCTATCAACAGTGCCTTGATTTCAACCCAGATGACGGGCCCCTTGTTTGTTCCTTTGCGTTTAGCGGTTGATCTTGCGTTATTTTGTTCTATTCTGGTGTTGTTGGTTGAGCTTTGGGCATTTTGTGCGCCAGGACTGTATCGGCGTGAGTGGGTTGTATGGGGTCTTTATTGCCTCATCAGTGTAGTGCTCTTTTCTTTGGGGGCGTTGTTTTGCTTTTATATTATTTTACCGTTTTTTTTCGACTTGATGATTCATGCCTCCCCGCGTGATGTTCGGTTTATGCCTGATATATCGTCTGTTGTTGAATTTATTATACAAAGCCTGCTGGTTTTTGGTTTGTGTTTTCAAGTGCCGTTGGTGGTTGTGGTTATGGTTCGGCTGCAGTGGGTCAGTTTAAAAACATTAAGCATGATTCGACCTTATGTTATTGTACTTGCGTTTGTTGTTGGGATGCTACTCACACCGCCGGATGTTTTATCTCAAATCATGTTGGCTGTGCCTTTTTGGATGTTATATGAGGTTGGTGTTTTATGCGCACGTTTTTTGCGACACAGCCGTTCCCTTTGATCTTAATATAGGTCGCCGACATTTTCAGAGGGTGTCCGGAAAGGGTAATAGCCCCTGCGATGCTATTTTCATGTTCAAATTAATACCATCATATGGCGAACTATTTGATGATAAATTATGCTCTACTGATTTTAAGATTACCGTGATTTGATTTGATTTGATTTGATTTGATTTGATTTGATTTGATTTGATTGGATGATCAAGCGATATCAAAGTGATTTGACTGACAAACAATGGGCCATCATTCAGCCCATGATACCTGCGGAGAAGGATGGTGGTCGACCAAGAACCATCGATATGCGGGAGGTGATGAACGCTGTTTTTTATTTGCTTCGAACAGGTTGACAGTGGGATTGCCTGCCAAAATGCTTCCCACCAAAATCAACGGTATACGACTATTTTTCTCAATGGCGTGATGATGGTGTCCTGGATGATATGGTGCGAGAATTACGGGAAGAGATCAGGACGACAGGGTTAAGATAATTTTTTGCACAACTCACTGATGGGCGTGCCGAAGGCTGGGACTTTCCGGACACCCACGTAAGAATACTTCTCTTGAATAGTCATTCCTGGGCTGTTATCTTTGGTCTACTTACAGTTTTTTTAAATGGAATTTTAAAATGACATTAAAATTAATATCCATCCTCATCATAAGTGCTTGTTTTTCGGTGCAGTCCATGGCTGAGCAATCTAACAATCCATCAGTTCTCAGTACAGACAATAAAATTCAACGTTTACTCTCAGTAGAAAAACAAAACACGGCACTTGAATTTCCTTATCGAATGAACCTATTTACACAAGGCCAAACAAACAAAAATAACGCTGGCATCAGAGTTGCAGAAACCGCAAATCAAGTTTTTGAGAATAACTCCGGATTATTGTTTTATTATGTACTCATGACAGATGCAATGCGAGTGCCGCATTGGCATGCAAATGCAACTGAAGTAGGTACTGTTCTCGATGGAAAAATGCGCGTTACTATTTGGGAGGGAACAGGCACCACTAAAGTATTTACCGTCGAAAAAAATGGCACCTGGATTATTCCAAAAGCAAAACTGCATGCCCTTGAAAACATAGGCGAAGGAAAAATCCAATTTATTGTTGGTTATGATTCTCCCATTGCTGCAGACAGAGACTTTATAACGGCATGGGCATCTTTACCAAATGCAATATTAGCGCGTGCTGTTGGCCTCTCGGAAGCGGATCTTGTCAACATTAAAAAAGTGACCATAAACCGCTTAAGTAAATTTGACCCTGCCGCAAAACCAATGGTAGCCGATATCACCAGCGAGTTATCAAACAGTTTTTCAACCGATGCCCCACTATTTCAATCTGAATTGGGTAGCATTGCGCGCATAGATCCTCAGCGTAATCTAAATATTCAAAAAATGGCGCTTCAAAGAACCATCATGAAGCCTGGCGTCTTACGTATTCCTCACTGGTATACTTCTGGAGATGTCTTGTTGTTTGTATTACATGGAAATGCTTTTTTCACCATGATGAATGATGAGGGGAAAATCTATCATGCTCTGGTTCAGCCAGGTGATCTCATTTCTATTCCAGTAGGTAATTTCCATGGTTTTCTCAACATTGGTCGAGAGAATCTCGAGACTTATGAACTATTTAATCATGCAGATGATATTCAAGAAATCACACTCATGAATGGTGTTCAGCATTTTTCAATGGGCTCAATGGAAGCCACTACAGGCTTGAATGAGAACTTGATTGAAAAAATAAATAAAGAAAAATCTGAGTCGTACATGATGCAATTTTAATCTCTGTTGATGATTCAGCTCGGAGCCTACGCCCCATAGATTGTTCGCGGGGCGTAGATCCAGATTGCCTATCCGATAAAACATAACCCACTTTTTCTAAACAATGGGGTCGCGCCTTGACTTTTGCCCTACATTATTTACAAGGCTATGGTATTACCGTTTGCAATTGATAAGATTTTCATGAAAGCATAATAGAAAGAGCAAAAGTCAAGACGCGGCCCCATAACGCTCGTATTATAGCACAATTATGAGGCAACAGGAGGACCCCATAATATGAAATCACCTTTATGAGTTTTTCACACGATACATTGGTAACAAAGGTGTTGATTCAAATTCATCCTCTATGTCTTCAATCAGTTGTTGCGGTTGACGATCTCTCGAAGCAAAAAAACTGATTTTGTTATTTACCAAACTACAAATATTATTATTGCTCTCGTCAATTACTTCATTAATTATGCGTGTACTCGCCTGTTCACTTATCCCAATAAGGTAACTATGAATAATGCCTAATATTTCTGGAGGAAGATATTGGTCTTGATTTAAGTTAGAAGGTAAATCATTCAACGTTATAATTGCTCGGGCTTGCTGATATGAACGTCTTTTTTCAAGTCTTTTAGAGATAATTTCGGGAGCATGCTCAACTAGTCTTCCTGTTGTAAAACCAAAAACACAACCTGGAACTGCGCCCAGTAACATAGCAGGTGCGTAGCATATGACTGGATCTATATATTCTGGTAACCCGACAACGCGTAAGAAAGGATAGAGTGTTGCGCCACTTACAAAAATCCCCGACGCACCGCCAATAATACAGAATAAATATGCTAACATGCTTTCACGTCCAGACATGTAGCCCGGAACCGGTCCATCCATAGAAGAGGGATTTGGTTGAAGATCATGATAATTTAATAATATAGTCGAAAGATGATTACATTTTTGCGCAATAGTGTTTCCCATAGCAATGTAAAACTGAGTAACAACTGGGCAACCAAAGGCCATAGTGATAAAAGCAAGGGGAACTTTAAGATATATATATTGAGGTTCCTCGAAGCCAAGGTATTGATATAACGCCACTACATAAAGCAGAGTCCCGGTCATACCTATGGATGATAGGAGCATGTTTGCAGATGGAGGTGGGTTACCTTCCAATCTTGGGCTAAAATTGTTAACCCACCAAGCTATAGTTTGATTGATCATAGTAAACAGGCTTCTATAATTACAGATGATTTTGGATTGTATATATCATGATCATTGATTTCAACTCTGATTGGCTCTACTCAGAAGAACAATGGGGTCGCGCCTTGACTTTTGCCCTACATAGGAACAATGGGGTCGCGCCTTGACTTTTGCCCTACATTGTTTACAAGGCTATTGCGCCATCAACATTTAATCTTGGGGTAAATTGACTTCAGTTTATACCGCGTTTTCTCGATACTGAATTGCCACCCAGGATTGTTTTTAGCTGTATCATCATTTACATTTCACCTCCATTATAAAACGTAGTGACAGGATGTTATGGC
>CANNJI010000042.1 GCA_947504875.1 Legionellaceae bacterium | reverse complement strand
GGTTTTTCAAAGGGCCTAAAGATTTTAAAGAGGCAATAAATGGTTTTTTTAATGATATCCTGCCAAGTATTGGAAATAGTCTGGATGGACGAATTAATGACAACTTCCAATTGCTGAAAACTTAGCATTTTGAAGTTGATTGGGTATATCCATGTATGCAAGCTGGAACCATAAGAAAGTTATAAAACAGCACATAAGCAAAATATCCTAATAAATTACGTCGAACTCGTAATCTATTCTCATTAAACATATGACGTTGTCCCAGAAAAAAAGTTAAATTCAACATCATGGCAAGAGGAAGAACAGCTAATGTCATGGGGCCTGCAATCAGATAATGACCGAATAATGCGCCGATTACCCCCGGGACAAAGATAGAAGCAAACGCCATATCTAGCGCAGGGAACAAAAAATTCCAATACACAACAAACGTTATGAGCCTGGGCCTGATGAGAATCTTAGGATACGTGATAAATGCCTCTATCATCCCGCGCGACCATCGGCTTCGTTGCTGAAAAAAAATCTTGTATGTTGTAGGTGCTATTGTAAAAGAAATGGCATTTTCAGCAAAATCAATTCGATAATTTAAGGACAAAAAACCCCAGGTGAGTACAATATCCTCCCCAACTGTATTTCGCCATCCCCCTACTTCCAAAATACAGCGTTTTTGATATAAAGATAATGCCCCTTGTGCCACCAGGGTTGCCTGAAATAAACTTTGCATCCGCTTAATGGTTGCAATAGAAATAAAATAGTCCCACTCTTGTACACGTGTCATGAATGTATCTCGTGAGTTTTTTACATAAACACTGCCAGCAACAGCCGCCGTCCCACTTGGCGCATTTAAGTAACGAATAACCAACTGCTGAATTGTATCTGTCATCAAATAAGTATCAGCATCGATGGTAACGATATAATCATAGGTTGCTCGCGCAAGCCCCGTATTCAATGCATGGGCCTTTCCCTTCATTTTGTCTTCAAGAATAACCAGATTATTGAAGTTCATACGTTTAAGAACATCTAAAGTTTCATCAGTTGAGCCATTATCAATCACAATAATTTCTATGAGTCCTGCATATTCTTGTTTAATAATCGATAAAACCGTGGATGCTATATTTTTTTCTTCATTGAAAGCCGGGATTAAAATCGAAACATTCAACCACCGATGAACAGGCTTTTCTTTTGGGCGCTTGTCAAATAGATACGCCGCTAGTAAAAAGGCGTTCATGAATCCAGGAATGAGGGCGATTAACGAAATACAGACAAAAGCCAATGGCTTTCCAATATAATAACTGAGGTCTCTGATCCAAGGCAGGCAGATCCATGTACACAGCACAAACCAACTGAAAGCAAAAAAAAATGATAGTGTAAATTTCACCTTAACCGGTATGTACATTAAAATCTCAATATATCCATATCAATTAGCAACTTTCGGTTTCAATCCAATAGAAATGAAACCGAAAGACAACAGTTAGATTTACCCAACCAAAGCATCGTGTCCACTGATATACTCATAGCCTAAATCACGAGCAACTGCTTCATAGGTGATCTGACCTTGATGAACATTAAGACCATTCATAAAATGTGGATCACTGAGTAAAGCTAATTTAGTACCTTTAGTGACGAGACTCAAAACAAATGGAAGGGTTGCATTATTCAATGCAAAGGTTGAAGTTCTTGGAACAGCACCAGGCATATTCGCAACACAATAATGAACCACATGTTCTTCAACATAAGTTGGCTCATAATGCGTGGTCGCATGACTTGTTTCAAAACATCCGCCTTGATCAATTGCAACATCAACCACAACTGAACCTGGACGCATTGCTTTTAACATGGCACGCGTTACCAATTTTGGCGCCGCTGCACCAGGTACAAGCACCGCACCAATGACAAGATCCGCAGCAATAACATAATGTTCAAGTGCTTCTGCAGTTGCATAAATTGTATTTAATTTTGACCCAAATTGAAAATCAAGCTGCTGTAGTCTAGACAAAGATTTATCTAATACAGTAACACGCGCCTCCATTCCCATTGCAACGCGCGCAGCATTGGTACCAACTACCCCGCCGCCAATCACAACAACGTTTGCTGGTGATACACCTGGAACACCACCCAATAAAATACCGCTACCGCCTTGTGCCATTTCTAAACAATGAGCACCCGCCTGAATAGACATACGCCCGGCGACTTCTGACATCGGCGTAAGTAACGGCAAGCCACCACCAGGTTGGGTTACTGTTTCATATGCAATCGCTGTGACGCCTGACTCTTTTAACATCCGCGTTTGTTGTGGATCTGGCGCTAAATGTAAATACGTAAATAAAGTTTGGCCCTCGCGAAGCCGATGACATTCAATGGGTTGAGGCTCTTTAACCTTAATAATCAAATCAGCGCGCGAAAAAACTTCGTCTGCTGTATCAACGATTGTAGCCCCTGCATTTCTATAATCTTCATCGGAAATACCAATCCCTTGACCCGCATGCGTCTCAACAATCACTGATCCGCCTGCACGAATGACTTCTCGAACACTGCCAGGAACAAGTCCAACACGATTTTCTTGAGATTTAATCTCTTTAGGTACACCCACTAACATACGTCATTACTCCTGTATAAAAAATTACTTTAACTGCTCAATTAACTGAGGAACCAGCTCAAATAGATCGCCTACCAAGCCATAATCAGCCACTTGAAATATAGGTGCATCTTCATCTTTATTAATCGCTACGATTACTTTTGAGTCTTTCATACCTGCTAAATGTTGAATGGCACCTGAAATTCCTACTGCGATGTATAGCATGGGCGCAACTACTTTACCCGTTTGTCCAACTTGATAATCATTTGGAACAAACCCTGCATCAACAGCAGCACGGGATGCACCAACAGCAGCACCTAACACGTCAGCTAATTCATCAATCAATATGAATTGCTCTGCACTTTGTAACCCTCGTCCCCCAGCCACAATACGTTTTGCACTGGATAGCTCTGGCCGAGTAGATACGCTGATTTGATGCTCAATAAACCGTGTATGTTGTGCCTTCACAGTGACATTTATTTTTTTTATTTCAGCAGGCATTTGTTGAGCAGCCACAGCATCAAATGCTGTAGTGCGAATAGTAAACACTTTTTTATCATCCAAACACCGAACGGTTTCTATTGCATTACCCGCGTAAATGGGATGTTCGACTGTATTTGAATTAATAAATCGTGTCACATCTGAAATTTGTGCAACATCAAGCTTTGCAGCAAGTCGTGGCAAAATATTTTTACCAAAGGTTGATGAAGCAGCAAAAAATAGATCAAATGAGTCAGCAAAGGAAGCCATGAGCTCGGCGATATTTTCAGCTAAAAAATGTTCATATTCAGCCCCATCAACCCACCATACGCAAGCAACACCTTCAAGCGTGGAAACTTCGGTAACGACCGATTCACAATTATAACCAACGACCAACAAGGTTGGCTTATTGCCTATAGACAGCGCAGCCTTCAACACATGTGGTGTTGAGGGATACATCTTTTGATTATCATGTTCAACAAGAACAAGTGATCTCATCGGCTCTCCTTTTATAAAACTTTCGCTTCATGCTTTAATTTATCAACAAGCTCAGTAACAGAACTCACTCGAACACCCACCTTACGCACCGGGGGTGCTGAAACGGATATCACTTCAATATGATTTTTTATAACGATTGGGAGCGTTGAAAGTTGTATGATAGTTAACGACTTCTGTTTAGCCTTCATGATATTGGGTAGACTGGCATAGCGCGGCTCGTTTAAACGTAAATCAGCACTGACAACTGCTGGCAAATCGAGCGCAAGTGTTTCAATTCCGCCGTCAACTTCACGTTGAACCATCAGACCATTATCAACGCATTTAATCGATGAAGCATTGGTCGCTTGTGGCCAATTTAATAATGAAGCCAACATTTGAGGTGTTTGATTATTATCACCATCAATGGATTGTTTACCCATAAAGACAAGATCAATGTTTTCTTCTTTAACAAGATGAGCTAAAACTTTAGCAATAGATAAACTGCACAAAGAGGTATCAGTTTCTACTAACATACCGCGGGTTGCACCCAGTGCAAGCGCATGACGAAGCGTTTCTTGATTAACCAGCGCCCCAATAGAGACAACAAGAACTTCAGTGGCAACATTTTTTTCAAGCAAACGAATGGCTTCTTCCAATGCAATTTCATCAAAAGGATTCAGCACATGCTTAACGTTTTGTGTTTCAACTCCTTGACCGTCAGACTTGATCCTTATTTTAATATAAGGATCAATCACACGTTTAACAGCAACCAAAACCTTCATAATGCCTCTCTCGACTTATCCATGCTATTCTTAAGATGATGAATTCTGCCAGAGTCAGGGTTAATTAACAACCTCCCAAGAACCATCTGCTTTTCTACAAGCCTTGCCGTAAATTTTTTCTTGTTTCCCACCAATGGTGGCATTGGTCGTATACTCTCGACAGGGCTGTTCATTCGTATAGTATGTTCTTGTAGGCGTAACACGATACTGATTACCATTGTCTGGATTTTTCCAACCGATCCCACGACCTGTCGGAGCCGTTTCCAAAGCTCTCTGCATTTCCATCCGATCTTGTCTATCCATATACTGACCTAATTTATTCCCAAGCACAGCACCAATCATGGCACCGCCAGCGGCAGCAGCAACTTTCCCGGCACCTCCACCAAATTGACTCCCGATTACACCACCAACCACGCCACCTGCAACCGTACCTATCCCTTCATTTGTAACCTCTGCACACCCTGTGAGCATCATGGATGCAATGCAAGATCCCAATATTATTTTTTTCATACCTTTCTCCCCCATTCAATATTATGTTAAATCGCGGTCACGCGCTCGAGGCGAGACCTGACAAAGCAACTCATAAGCAACTGTTCCTGCGTGGCGAGCTATGATTTCTACAGGAAGATGCGCCCCCCATAATTCAACCTGATCACCTACGTTTAAATCCTTAAAATCCGTTAGATCTATCGTTAACATATCCATTGAAACTCGCCCAACGATGGGTACATGGTGCCCCTTGATCCATACCGGTGTATCAGGCTGAATATGACGTGGATATCCATCGCCATATCCACAAGCAACAACACCAATACGAGAAGGACGCTGGCTTTTCCATACACCACCATAACCAACGGATTCATGAGCATCAATCAAATGAGTGGCTGTAATTGCGGATATGAAATTCATCACAGGCTTTAACTCAAAATCATGGGCTGTTTTATCTGAAAAAGGAGAAGCGCCATACAACATCAAACCAGGTCTGACAACATCGGCATGCGTATCTCTACGCGACAAAATTGACGCTGAATTAGCAATACTTTTTGTCAACAGGTTAACATCTGCTATCGCATTAAACGCCATGATCTGCTGGTCATTTTTACCATGACCCAGTTCATCCGCAGAAGCTAAATGCGTCATAAGGCCAATCTCTTGTTCTACCCAAGCACATCCATGTAACGCAGCAAGAACCGAGGGTATTTGTTCGGGTAAAAATCCTAAGCGATGCATCCCTGTATCGACTTTAACCCAAACTTTAATTGGATGAGGTAACGATTGATTGATAACCCACTGCAGTTGCTCCATTTGATGAATAACACAATGAAAATGAGACTGGGATACACGAATAAGTTCTTCTGAACTAAATATACCCTGAAATAAAATGCAAGGTTTATCACTTAAACGCCGAACGGCCATTGCCTCTTCCAAGCAAGCAACACCAAAGGCATCCACGTATTGATCTAAAATGGGTACAACCGAAGCTAATCCACAACCATAGGCATTCGCCTTCACCATAGCAATTATTTTTTGCTGTGGCGCTAATGCACTTACACGCAAAACGTTGTGCACCAACGCAGATGCATCAATTTCAATGTGAGTGGGCCTTGTCACGCTAATCTACCCCTTGATAACCCTGATAAGCCAAATCTTCAAACCGTGTATATTTCCCAAGAAACGCAACACGAACTTTCCCAATAGGGCCATTACGCTGCTTTGCAATGATTATTTCAGCGCATCCCTTATCCGGACTGTCCTCATTATACACTTCATCCCGATAAATAAAACAGATCAAATCCGCATCTTGCTCAATTGCACCTGACTCTCGTAAATCCGACATCACCGGACGCTTGTCATGTCGTTGTTCAAGACTTCGATTAAGCTGTGATAAAGCAACAACGGGTACTTTTAATTCTTTTGCCAAAGCTTTTAAGCTTCGAGAAATTTCTGAAATTTCAGCAGTACGATTTTCAGCTTTAAATCCCGGAACTTTCATTAACTGAAGATAATCCACTACAATCAAGCCCAAAGGACCATGCTCTTTAACCAGTCGTCTTGCACGCGCTCGTACCTCTGACGGACTCAATGCTGGCGAATCATCAATAAACAGAGGGGCTTCAGACAACATATGAACAGCAGATGTCACACGAGGCCAATCATCATCATCTAATTTTCCAGTTCGAATATGATGTTGATCAATTCTTCCAAGCGATGACATCATCCGCATAGCCAAAGAGTCTGCTGGCATTTCCATCGAAAATACAAGAACAGGCTTACCCGCTTTAATTGCAGCATGCTCGGCCATGTTCATAACCAATGTTGTTTTACCCATCGAAGGACGACCAGCAACAATCACGAGATCAGAATTTTGCAAGCCAGAGGTCATTTCATCAAGCTCAGATAACCCTGTAGCAAGCCCGGTGATGGAGTCTCCACTATGATAAAGTGCATCAATTTTTTCAACAGCACGAACCAAAATAGACTTCATTGGAAGGGGGCCGCCTTCTCCAGCAGTTTGCTCTGCGATGGCAAAAACCCGGGTTTCAGCAAAATCTAATAATTCTGAAACCAAGCGACTTCCGGGATTATAAGCAGAATCAGCAATATCTCCTGCAACAGCAATCAATTGTCGTTGAACTGATTTTTCGCGAACAATATCCGCATAAGCAGAAACGTTTGCAACACTTGGCGTATTATGTGCCAATTCAAAAAGATAAACTTCACCGCCAGCTTCATCCACAGTATTGGTTGACTTTAAAGCATCCAGCACGGTAACCACATCAAAGGGTTGATTCTTTTTGACTAAGCTTAAAATTGAACGATATAAAACACGGTGCTCCGTGCGATAGAAATCTGCCTCGCACAATTTTGTATCAACTTTTTCAAATGCTTGATTATCAAGCATAAGACCACCAATGATCGACTGCTCCGCCTCAACTGAATGAGGCGGGCGCTTGATAGAATCACTCACTTTTTTAGTTATTGTCGTCGCAGTCATTTCTGTCTAACCCAAACCTGAGTACGTCCTATAAATGAAACACCAATAAATCCTCGTACATAAAGATGATCTTTTTTCGCGGTTATTTTAACGCGATAAATCGTGCCAGATTTCGCATCCAAGATATGACCATCGCCCCAATGTCCGTGACCTTTATCAACCAACCCCCACATAAATCTTAAGCCTTGTATTGGTTTATCTTTAAACTTCCCAGGACAATGACTACAAATGCCAACATCACCTGGTTCTGGGTATGTTTTATCAATCACACCAAACATCGTCCCATCAGCGCCAAGTTTTAATTCAATTTCGGCACGCTTTTTTCCTGATTTATCATCAACAGTAATCCATCGACCAATAGGTGAATGTTGGGCCACAGCAAGAGGAAGATATAGCATGGTTAAGATCATCAATAAGAAGCGTCTTTTAAATAACACAATTATTCTCCCAAGTTAAAGTATCCAAAGTCTTGAGCATAAATGATGCTGTCTATTCTGTCGATGACATTAAGTAAAAAGGAGCCATTGATTGTGGTTTATTTTAAAATAGGCAATGCTCACACATGAACTCATAGATGGATCAGAGTCACTGACATGTAAATACGATCCCTTATCATGTCGTCCCCGCGCAGGCGGGGAACCATGCTCAGCATGATCAAAATGCCACATCAGGGATAGATCCCCGCCTGCGCGGGGACGACAATAACAGCACGTATTTACAAGACGACGCAATAGGTGCCTGATCTACCAATATACAATAAGTGATAACGATTTACTAACTGCGTCGTCAGGAATAATGATAATATTCCTGAGGTTTCGGATGCAATTGCGCTCTATCCAAGACACTTGCATCCGTAGGGAACTCTGACATTGAATTACATCGTAAGCCCTTGTAATTCAATGTCAACCAGATCATCAAGTTCAGATGAAACAGCGGTTTGTGGAGAATACCCTTTTTTTATTGTTAAGGGGGATGGCGTTTTATTATCCCTTAACTTTAAAAATGCATTCAGCTCATCATTCGAGTAATATCTACCTGCTGAAAGCTCAAGCGATTTTGATGTGCTAATCACGCTTTGAATTTGATCATGAACTGGTTTTTGTTCAGCAGAAGCAAATAAACGCTGACCTAAACTATAACGGGTTGCTTCGTCTGGTCTAGGGGTATCTGGTCGAGTGCTTACAGGTAATTTTTTTCTAAGATTATCTTGCGATACAGTTGTCGTATACACGGTATTTTCCTCATTCATGCGAGTTTCAAGTGCATCAGATCCTGCTCTGTAAATCCTATATATAGTGTCGGCCATCAAGTCATCTGCACGGCACTCTATTTATATTTCATCCAACCTGAAAAGCTGATGTAAAACTACGGGTATTTTAAAAACGAGGCCTATTATATATCAACGCACCGCCAAATGATATAAAAATATTCTTGGTGCGCTTATTATGAGCTTTTGATTGGGGGTATTTTCTTAATTTTAAGAAACAATGATTTTTAATCTCATTTAATTGTGTTAACCTTGCTCAAAGAGACTTGATTTAGAAGCAAAGGATAGCCGTTTTTTTATGCCTAAAGACACCATAACATTTGAGCTCGCGACCCATTATTTGCCCCGAGTGGCATTACGCGCAGAAAGGCTTCTACAAACCATTCAAGAAGCGGCTAACGAAACACACCCGGTTATTCACCATTATGCACTCAATAATATTTTTGAAATTATTAAACTCATCGAAAAACCTGAGCTCAAAAGCCGGTTTTTGAAAGAACTCATGCGAATAGAGCACGCATTAAATAAATCATTAAATCCAATTTCAAATACAGCATTTGCAAAACTTTTTGTTCAAGTTCAGGTCCTTGGGCATCTGGCGGGACGATTTGGCGAAGCCATTCACACGGATCCGTTTTTACAATCTATTCGTATAACACAATCGGTTCATAACATGGACTGTGAACTATACTCACCCCAGCTTTTACTGTGGTTAGAAAATGACGCCGAACAACGCCAACACCATTTAAAAATATGGCTAAAGCAACTTCAAACACTCACGGATACTGTATCAGCATATCTTCTGCTTTTACGAGAAACCGCAAGCATTGAATCCATAAACCTTATGAATGGTTTTTATCAATGCCCACTACCCACAAAAACATCGTGTCAACTGATTATCCTAAGGATGAAAAAAAATACGGGGAATGTTCCTAAAATTCAGATGGGACATCATGGCTTAAGCCTTCGACTCTGTGAAGCAACATCCATGAGGGAAATTCAAGTCGATAATTTCCCCATAGAGTTGGCTATCTGTCAAATTTAAGGGGCGTCATCCATTACTTTGCTTCGTGTAGAAAGAAAATCTTTTCTATCAAGACCCAAGGCCACAGCCAATGCTCCAGCAACATAAATCGATGAATATGTACCAATCGCTATGCCAATGATAAGCGCCAAAGCAAACCCATGAATACTTTCACCACCATAAACAAACAAAGCAACAACAACAAACAAAGTAAGCATGGAGGTCATGATTGTTCGTGACAATGTCTGATTAATTGAAATATTCATGATCTCAATGGCTGTTAATCTACGAACTTTAACAAAATTCTCACGAACCCTATCAAAAACAACAATGGTATCGTTCAGCGAATAACCAATCACTGCGAGTAAGCCCGCAAGTGCCTTTAAGTCAAATTCAATTCCAAAAAATGAAAAAACACCCAAAATCAAAATAGGATCATGAATCAAAGCAACTGCTGAACTAACCGCCAAACGATATTCAAACCGTATTGCAATGTAAACCATTGTTGCAAGTAATGAAACCAAAATAGCAAGCGCTCCTTTTGTTGCAAGCTCCTCTCCTACCTGTGGCCCAACAAATTCTACGCTTTGTTTCGTGGCGCCTGGCAAAGCCTTCATGATTTCATCAACAATACTCGTTTGCTCTCGCGCCGATCGCGGTGCAATGCTAATCAGTACGTCATGAGATGTTCCATAACTCACAACTTGAGCTTCTTTAAAACCGACGGAATAAAGCGTTTCACGCACCTGATTAACATCAGCAACCCCTACATAGCTTACTTGAAGTTGAGTACCTCCGGTGAAATCCAAACCCCACTTCAAGCCATTAATACACAATGCAGTAATGGATGCCAAAAAAATAAATGCGGAAAAAACTGCCGTCCATTTTCGCGCGCCCATAAAATCAATATTTGAATTTGGATTAAAAAATTCCATTCATAACTCCCTAAATACCAATTGATAGCTTTGTGACGTTTCGATTACCATAAATGCCGTTCACAATTGCACGTGTATACGTGACTGCTGTAAGCATAGAAGTAAGCAATCCAAGCGATAACGTTATAGCAAAGCCTCTAACGGGTCCGGTGCCAATTGCGAATAATACAACAGCAACGATAAACGTGGTGACATTTGCATCAAGAATGGTTGAAAACGCGCGTTCATATCCTGCATAAATAGAAGCTTGCGCAGATAATCCAAGTCGCAACTCCTCTCTAATGCGCTCATAAATAAGCACATTAGCATCTACAGCCATGCCCACGGTTAACACAATCCCCGCGATTCCGGGTAACGTTAATGTCGCACCCATCATTGATAATAACGAACAGAGCAAAAATAAATTAAGCAATAATCCAATATTAGCAATAAGACCAAATAAACGATAATAAAGAAGCATTAAAATTAAAATAAGACCCATACCAACTTCAAGCGAAACTAATCCGCGATGAATATTTTCTTTACCCAGTGTAGGTCCAACGGTTCGCTCTTCCACGGGATATATTGCCGCGGGTAATGCCCCAGCGCGTAAAAGCAAAGCAAGGTTGCTTGCTTCTTTTGCATCAGAAAGCCCGGTAATTTGAAAATTATTTCCCAGAGCGCTCTGAATAACTGGTGCACTGATAACACGCTCAGTACGCTGTGTAACCCGTTTAGAGCCATCGCCAACCGCCTGCATCGTTGTTTTTGATTCGACAAAAACAATGGCCATACGTTTACCAATGTTGTCTCGTGTCGCTTTGGTAAAAAATGACTCTCCGCCACCACCCAATTGAATGGATACTGCTGGCGTTCCGGTTTGGTCATCAAAACTAGACATCGCACTTGTAATAGAGTCACCACTTAAAACGACCTGTCGTTTTAATAAAATAGGCTGACCATCCATTCGATACAGCTTACTGCTCACAGGAACCATTCCGGTTTGTTTTGCAACCAATGGATCGTTGTCTGGATCAACCAAATGAAATTCAAGCGTTGCCGTGCCGCCCAATATTTGCTTGGCTCTTGCCGCATCTTGGATTCCAGGTAAATCAACCGCCACACGCATAGCACCTTGCTGTTGTACAACAGCCTCTCCAACACCCAGCTCATTGACACGATTTCTTAAAATACCCATCGTTTGCTCAATAGTGCTTTGTCGAATATTATTGAGTTCAACCTCAGATAATTGTGCACTGAGCATCAGGGATGACTTGGGTTTAGACAACGCAAGAGTTGAATATTTTTGCTTAAGCAATGCATAAGTCTGATTACGTAACTCTTCTGACTTTAAAAGAATCGTTATTCCCTTGTTTGCTACATAATGAAGACCTGAGTAGCGTATGCCGGCTTCTCGCAAATCAAGGCCTACCTCTTTCATCAACCCTTCATAACGACGACTGACAACACTTTCCACATCGACTTCAAGTAAAAAATGAACGCCACCACGCAAATCTAGACCTTGCTTCATTGGGGAAGCACCTATTGCAACAAGCCACGCAGGTGTGGATGGCAGCAAATTAAGTGCAACTGTAAACCCTTCCCCGAGCGACGACTTGATCACATCACGTGCATGTAATTGCGCATCTGTAGATGAAAAACGAACCTCGAGTCGGGTATCTTGCGTCGCAATCGATTGCGGATGGATTTTTGCCACATCTAAAATCCGACTGACCTTATCTTCAAGGACAATTGGATCGATGGGTAACGCAGAAGAAATCTGTACAGCAGGCTCTTCACTGTACAAATTCGGAATTGTGTAAATAAAAGCAACTAACGCAACCAAAACAAGCGTTACGTTCTTCCACAGAGGATATCTATTTTGCATGGCAGATCCAAATAAACGGCTTAAAGAGCTTTCAATGTACCTTTAGGTAAAACAGTGCTAACTGCACCCCGTTGTATATTGATTTCAATTCCATCAGCAACACTTGCTTTAATGTAATTGTCATCAAGATTAACAACTTTTGCTAATATGCCACCTGAGGTTACAATTTCGTCGCCTTTTTCAAGTTTATTCACGAGGTCACGCTGCGCTTTTGCTCGCTTATTTTGTGGTCGAATGAGCATAAAATAAAATACAACAAATATTGCAACAATCATTACAAGTGAAAATGTGCCATCGGGCTGGGCCGCAGAGGCAGCGGTTGAAGCGTCAGTCACGGTCGTGCTACTAAATAAACTCATGGGTTCTCCTGTGAATATCCAAAATTCAATCCTGCACATCATATCTATCTTTCGACGCGACGTAAATGCACACTTCAAAAAGGATATCTGGTATCATTAAAATACATGTATAAATTAACTAAGATTTCACCCCGATGCAAAAGACACTTAAAATTCTTGTAAGTCAGCTCAATCCTACGGTTGGCGCCATCTATAACAACGAAAAAAAAATAATCGACATCATCAAAACCTATCAAAAAACGCATGATTTAATTATTTTTCCAGAACTTGCACTGAGTGGGTACCCGCCGGAGGACTTGCTCCTAAATCCTGATTTTTTTGCTCAAATCCAAGGCTCACTTAAAAAGATTCAACAAGCAACGGACAATTGTCATGTTATTTTAGGCCACCCGGCGCAAATCGATAACGCCCAATTCAATTGTTTAAGTGTTTTTAATAATCAGCAGTGTTGCGCCACCTACGCCAAACAACATCTACCTAATTATGATGTTTTTGACGAAAAACGTTACTTTACTCCAGGGAAGGAAACTACATGCATTATTGATATTAAAGGATTTCGTATTGGTTGCTGTATTTGTGAAGACTTATGGCAACCAGGCCCTGTTGAGGCCCTTGCTAAAGAAAAAATTGATCTACTGGTCTCAATCAACGCATCCCCTTTTGACACAGGAAAATGTGACGCACGAAAAAGATTACTTATGGAGCATGCCAAAAACGGCTTTGGGATTGTTTATGTTAATTTAACCGGTGGACAAGACGAGCTCGTTTTTGATGGTCAGTCGTTCGCCATGAATAAATTGGGTCAAATTCAATTCAGAGGAAGTGCTTTTAAAGAAGAAAATCAAACCATTGATTTTACAAATCAAAATTTCAATGGTCTCATTAAGCCTGAGACTGCCCCTACAGCACTTATCTATGAGGCCCTATGTTGTGGCTTACGTGATTATATCATCAAAAATGGTTTTAAAAGCGTCTTGATTGGGCTCTCTGGCGGCATTGACTCAGCCCTTACGCTTGCCATTGCGTGCGATGCACTCGGTTCATCTCACGTTCATGCTGTTCTTATGCCTTCGCGGTATACCTCTCAAATCAGCATCGATGATGCCCTTTTACAAGCACAAGAGTTGAATGTTAAAACATCCATCTTAAGCATTGAACCGACATTTGAGACCTTGCTTAAAACATTGCCTTCGGTCTCAGAGATAGCGCGACAAAATTTGCAAGCTCGAATTCGTGGTGTGATATTAATGGCCTTATCAAACACATCTGGTGATCTGGTTCTAAGCACCAGCAATAAAAGTGAAACTGCTGTAGGCTACGCGACATTATACGGCGACATGTGCGGTGCATTTTCTGTTTTAAAAGATGTCTTAAAAACAACAGTGTATGCGTTGGCTTCTTTTCGTAACAAACGCGGCGTGGTTATTCCTGAGCGCGTCATTAACCGAGCGCCCTCAGCTGAATTAGCTCATGACCAAATGGACCAAGATACCCTTCCCCCGTATGACAAGCTTGATGCCATAATTACCGATATTATGGATAATCACTTATCGATAGAGGAACTCATCCAAAAAGGGCATAATGACAAGCATATTCTACAAGTAACCACACTCATGAAACAAAATGAATATAAAAGACGGCAATCAGCACCAGGCGTTAAAATCACGGCCTGTGCCTTTGGTCGTGATTGGCGGTTTCCAATCACCTCTGGATTTTATGCTTGCAAAATAGTACCAAATCGCTAAGATTGACAAAATTATAAAAAGTCACAAGGACTCGAATGAAACATATCTTAATATCAGCAGCTTTATGCATAATATCGCCAATAATATCGGCAGCAACGCCCATCAATGGATGGTATTCTGGTGTGTTTGGTGGGTACACTTATTTGCCAAGCAATATCAACAAAACAAAACAGTCTATATCTTATACCGATTTAAACTACCAATCAGGCTACGATGCTGGCGGGAATCTTGGCTTTAAAAGCAATCCAATGCGCTACGAAGGCGAAGTAACCTATCTCAATGCCAATGTAAAAAGTTTCAAAGAAAATGGATTAACACAAACAAATGTTGGCTCTTACCAAAATGCCATCCTCGGTCTTGCGAACATTTACTATGATATTCCTGGTCTCATTACCTGTTTAGAGCCTTTTTTAGGGGTTGGTTTAGGTTATGGTTGGATGAACCTTAAACTTAATAATTTTGCTCCAGCCAGTACAACAGATTTTCGTATAACAAACAGCGCGTTTGCTTACCAAGGAACCGCCGGGCTAACCTATAACTTTTCAGAAAATTACGCACTCAACATGGGGTACCGATACATTGCCACCAGCACAATTTCTGATTATGGACATGCCTTTGCAGCACACATCGGAAATTTAGGTGCTGTTTATCGTTTTGACGAGGCACGATACAAATAAGGATATTAAATGAAAATTGCGCTTAAATTTGGCCTGGTGAGTTTTTTATTTTTAAATACCGCCGCTCATGCACTCAATCCAATGTCAGGCCCATATGCAGGACTTGTGGCTGGTGCATCGTATATCGCCAATACCACCTTCGACTTCGCTAACCCAGCAACACCAACATCAACAACACTTTACCCAGGCACATTAGCCTACGACATCATGGGTAATATCGGAGGACAAATTGGTTACCGCTTCTGTGACAACTATCGTCTTGAAGCAGAAATTACTTATAACTTTGTGCCCTATGCTTATCTGTTATTAAACGATGTTAAATTTCATACCCCAAGCTCAAGTGCTGGCATTAGAATGAGAGGAAACAAAACTGCTGGCATAGGATTTATTAATGCGTTCTATGACGGATTTGGAAATTTCTCTTCCAATACTGTTCCTTACGTTGGCATAGGCGCTGGATACGCGTACCTGTATAATTTTGTTGAATTTTTTAACAATGATGTCTATATTTCAGGGACCAGGAAGTCCATATACACTGCGCGCGCAGCAGGACAGGCTATTGTAGGGCTGAGTTACTACCTTGATGACTTTGCGGCATTTAGTATCGATGGTCGGTATCTGTCCACAGCAACAGGACAAATCACAACCAGTCGCGGTCAAAACATCAATTCAAATATGCAAACCTTTTCAATGAATCTTGTTTTCAATGGAGCATTTGACCTTGCTTAATTCGAAAAGAGCAATTATCCCTTCTCTTTTATCTGCAAACACCATGCGACTTGCAGAAGAAATTGAACAACTGATTGATGCAGGAATCACCATGGTTCATCTTGATGTCATGGATAACCACTATGTTCCTAATCTAACGTTTGGACCTGTTGTTGCGAAACAATTACATCTCCTCTTTCCAAACCTTGATATTGATGTTCATCTGATGGCCTCGCCAGTTGATGATTTAATTCATGCATTTGCTGATGCTGGTGCACGACGCATCAGCATTCACCCAGATGCCAGCACGCACCTGGATAAAAGCCTAACCCTCATCAAGTCACTTGGCTGTCAAGCTGGTCTTGCGCTTAACCCAGCCACATCGCTAGACGCGCTTACTTGGTCTCATCATCATCTGGACTTTGTTTTGGTTATGACTGTTAATCCAGGGTTTGGAGGGCAAACATTAATTCCTGAAGTTATTCCTAAAATACAAGCGATTCATCAACACTACCCAAAATTAACCGTTTGTGTGGATGGTGGCATTCAACCCATTAACATTCATAGACTTCTTCTGGCAGGCGCACATGAATTTGTTGTAGGCTCAGCACTATTTAATACCCCTTGCTATGCGACAACGCTGAATGAATTGGTTAACCCTTTAGATAAAACATGACAAAAAATATTATCCTTATCATCTGTTTCTGTTTTAATATCAACACCTACGCCACATCTGAACAAGAGGCTTATCTTCACCGTTTTACAACCTATACACAATGGAATCAGCAATTACCCGCTATCCCAACACCAGAATTCCTTGCTTTTATTGATGAAAAAAAGCCCCTGTCACAAAAATTACGGGACAAATGGCTTTATGAACTTGCAAAAAAAGAATACTGGTCCATGTATCTTACCCATTATCAACCCTCTACTGACACAAGCTTACAATGCTATGCCTTATTTGCAGCATATGTACAAGGCACACGTGAAACGGCAATTTTAGGCGCCAAAAAACAATGGTTAACGGGTGGATCTTTACCGCCAGCATGCGACAAACTTTTTTTGATGATGTTTAAAGAACAAATATTTGATGGTTCATTGGTCACAAAACGTATTGCATTAGCCCTTGAACAACGTAATTTCTCGCTCGCATCCTACCTACTTAAAAAATACAAACCAACCGATCCGAATAATGATCAAACACTCGCACTTATTTATAAGAATCCATCAAAAATAACTCAACTCGTGCACAATGAACTGCATGGGGATTTTTATACCTACGGATTAAATCATCTACTCACGCGTAACATGGATCATGCTGCGGAGCTATGGAATAAAATAAAACATAGTCATAGCCTTAATGAAAAACAAGAGCAGTCTTTTTTATCAACGCTTGCACTCTACAAAGCAGTACGCGATAAACCTGATGCACCCGCTTGGTTTGACAAAGTTAAAACCTCTTTTTACAGTCAAGGGTTACTTGAGTGGCAAATTAGATATGCACTTAAACATCATCAATGGAAGCGAATAAGCACTTTAATTCAAAGAATTCATGATAAAGACTCACCTTGTTGGCAATATTGGTTAGCACGAGCAGAAGAACAGACCAATCAGAAAGAAATGGCTAATCAGCGCTATGAAAAATTAAGTAAATCGCGTAATTATTATGGATTTCTTGCAAATATTCGATTAAAAAAACCTTTCCAATTCGAAGCTGAAAAACACACCTATAACAAAGAAGCACTGAATACGTACACGCCCATACTCCGTCAAATGACTACCTTATACAAAAACAACCAAATGGGGGACGCATCCAGACTGGTCAACGACTTTTCAAGTGAACTCCCAAAAGAAGACAAAAGTAACCTTGCAGAATGGATTTTTCGTGAATTAGGGTGGGTCGGTAAATCTGTTTACATCAGCAACACCCCTGAATTAAACAATCAATTAGACCTACGCTTTCCTTTAGCGCATGAGGGAATCATCAAACAGCAAGCGCGTACGTATAATCTAAAAGAAGCCTATATTTATGCTATTATTCGTCAAGAAAGCGCATTTAGAGAAGATGTTGTTTCATATGTTGGCGCGCACGGACTCATGCAACTGATGCCCAATACTGCAAAACTTGTTGCTCATCAGCATAAAATTGCCTATAACGATAAAAAACAGTTATTTATTTCGCAAAAAAACATCAATCTAGGCGCTGCCTATTTAAGACAATTAGGTAATCGATTTGATAATCATCCACTGCTCATGGCCGCAGCATATAATGCGGGTCCACGCCAAGTGTATCGCTGGATAAGTACAAACTCACTCAAAGAGGCTGATATTTGGATCGAGACATTGCCATTTCAAGAAACACGTAATTACTTAAAAAACATCATGGCATTTTATGCGGTTTATCAGTATCAAATGAAAGAGAAACCTGATTTGTCCCCTTTCATGAGACCTTATAAGGATTAACATTTGGCAGCTCTATTGATTGACCAAATGCAGATAAAGTAATAGAGGTTGGCGTCATCGATACAGACGAACCATCCATTACCGTCTCACCAAAGCTATATATAATGCGCTCCTGACCTTGGCATGTTTCTGCATCGATCTGCTGACTACGCGCTAAGATGGGTTTGTTTTTCTTATGATATGCGCCAATAGCTTTTTCCCCATGGCGTGACACAAGCAGCTCCATTGTTTCATGCGGTGACAACACCAAAGCACTCGCGTTATTTCCACCAAAGCCTTTCGAATTTAAAATAGCTGCTTTCATGCCAATGCCTTTCTCACCGACATACTGATGATCCATTAAAATATTTAAATTGGACTGATAAACATCCGATGCAATATGGTCAATGGTCTTAATACCAGGAATCCATCCATATTTCCATACGCCCAACGATGCAGCCAGTTGATCTCCCCCCGCTACAGCAACGGAATGACCCAAATATGATTTCACTGCCGCAACAGGCCAAGATTGTATACCAAATGTTTTTGCAACCTCATTTAAGATATGACTTTCGGTTGTACGATTTTGTGGCGTGCTGGTACCATGCGCTTGAACAAACGTTTGTTGTAATCCCTCATCACCCAACATTGCCCGGGCTAATGCAGCTGCTTTTGCAACCGTGACATAATTACCAACACCAGGGCCTGCAATTGATTTTTTATTGGCATCAGCATTAATAAATACATCTGCTACCGAACCATGAATAGTTGCCCCAAGTTTAAGAGCCAATTCATCATCCATCAATATAAAAAACTGTACGGACTCAGCAAGCGTAAAACCAGTATTGGTTGAAAATGGACGACATGCACGACGATTATCAACAACATCTGTGCCATCGATCTCACACAGCGCCTCGTCCGTTGCAAGCGCACCCATGACGCGAAACCCTTCGATTATCTCAGGTACTATAGGTGCCTCAGCACACCCTACAATCGAAACTTTCGCTCGACCCGATTGAATATCCTGAACACCCTGTTTTAAGTTATATAAAAATGTCGCGCAAGCACCAACATTATGGCCAGTGGTCCCAACACTATTAATCACATAACTGTTCACAAAATCAGCCGGCATTTCAGCCAAAGACATTGCCATCATTTTAGAGTTAATACGATTCCCTTTTAATGGCTCACCTACAACCCCACCCATGGAATTTGAATCGACTTGAGAAAGAGCGCTGCCTGCATAAACAGACACTTCATCGGGTCGGATATGCTGTAGTATGGTGTCCCATTCAAATCCAAGTGAGTTCAATGCGTCTGAAATGCCATAAATCGTCATTGCCAATCCACGAGGATGATGATGTGAATTATACAGTCTACTCGGATCAAACCCTGTCGGTAGACTACCGGCACTGGTAACAGCCAAGCTCATATCGGTTGGCATTAAAATATCTAAGGCTTGTTTTGTTGTTAATCTAAAATCGTGGGCACCCAATGCTTCTACGTCACATTGTTCAACAAAAGATGCAGGAAGTTTTGATTTTTTAACCAGCAAAGTCACTGGCGTTTCTAACTGCGCTTTTTGATGAAATAAAACATGCGCAGGATCAAAATGCTCTATTTTTCTAACTAAAGTGTTTGATTTTATAGCTTCGATGCTCTCTTCAAAACAAGCATCCTCTGTAGAAAAACCCATGCGATGCGCAAGATCAAGCCACGTACTGTTGAGGTCCTCTGAAGATAAACCATCACACAGCATGCGTTTATAACTATGAAAACCAGACGTACGCCCTGCAGCGTTCATTCCACCCATACCCACGATGACCGGTAATTTTATTTTCACTCTTTACGCTCAACAGTTCACATCAAAAATTGCCCCCAGTCTACTGTAAATGGGCTCTATAGACAATATGAGCAGAGCGCAAAAACAAAAAACAATGCGTTTGCTTTTTTCATATTGAGCGATAAAATATCAGAAAATTAAAATACGCGTCAATGTAAAATAATATAAACAATACGACTAAAGGTAAACTCATATGGATTGAGTCCATATACTGCTGTAAAGTTTTTTAATCGGGTTAAGTTTGAAAATAGAACAGCTGTATAAAAAGGTTGTTTACTCGGTTATAAAAGGCTCTTGCAAGGGCCATCCACATTATCCAAACTATTGGTGTCTAATCAAAATGT
>CANNJI010000041.1 GCA_947504875.1 Legionellaceae bacterium | reverse complement strand
ATCAGGATTTTAGCGATTTTTCGTTGAGGGGAGAGGGGATCCGTTCCGTGTAGCTGATAAAGATCGGATAAATTATGAACTTTTGTTTTAAAAACAATCAGTCATTAGCTAATTAAATATTTTGCGATCATCGCTGCGGAATGTGAGATATTCAGGTGATTCGGGTGTAATTGTGTAGTGCTTCATATCTGAACGTTTGAACCGTGGACTAGTCCAAATAATATCGCCCAATGCTTCAGTTTTAAGACGTTTAAAGGGTGCATCCTTTGCTTCGTAAGTGGATTGAGGTAAAATTGTTCGGGCGTACCAGCATGGATTGATTCCAGCCCACATTAAAATTTCTCGATGTAATACGTTTGTATTGAACACAAGACCTAATGTTTGATTATCCCATGCGTTTGTTTGTTCCCATACGTGCTTAATAATTTCAAGTTTAACCTCATTAGAGTAATTTTTAAGCTTGTTGGTCATGGACTTTTCGTGATACAGCCATTCTGTTGGCTTGGTCATTTTGAGCTTTGAGTATAGTTAGTTTCATCCATACACTGCGCATCAGCAAATCCTTTTTTTCGTAACATACAGCTGTCACAGCGTCCACAGGCTTCACCTTGTTCATTGGCTTGGTAACAAGAAACAGTCATGCGATAGTCAATATTTAAACGATGACCTAAGGCGATGGTTTGTGCTTTGCTTAAGTGCATCAGCGGCGCCTTTATCTCAAGATGATGTCCTTCAACACCTGATTTTGTTGCTAAATTTGCAAGGGTTTGATAGGCGTGAATATATTCTGGCCTACAATCAGGATATCCTGAATAATCAACAGCACTCACACCGATGAAAATGGCATCAGCTTTAAGCACATCAGCATAGGCAAGGGCAAAGGATAAGAACAGCGTATTTCTTGCGGGAACGTATGTGATGGGGATGATTGTTTTCCCAGTATAATCAGGAATATCAATGTTGCTATTGGTTAACGCCGATGTGTGCCAGGGCATGGTTGGTAGGGTTATGATGTTATGATTGACCTCAAAGTGAGCTGCAATTCGTTTAGCGATGACAAGCTCAATTGCATGACGTTGGCCGTAATCAAAACTTAGCGCGGTGCATTCATAGCCTTCAGATTTTGCCAGCGCCAGACAGGTGGTTGAATCGAGTCCACCCGAGAGTAAAACAATTGCTTTTTTCATCACTCATCACTCATTAAACATATATCCAAAACCACGTACGGTTTTCACCCATGGCTCATCATTAGTATTATTTCCGAGCTTATTGCGTAAGTTGCTGATATGAACATCAATGCTGCGATCATATGCTGTGAACTTACGACCTAATGCATATTCAGTTAACTCTTCTTTTGAAAAAGCTTGTCCTTTAGATCGAATGAGTATTTCAAGAATATTGAATTCAGTGTTGGTGAGTTCAAGTTGTTGATCATTTAAAAAGACAGATCGCTTTGCGCAATCAACTACAATTTCATCATATTTAATTGTAGGGCGCTGAGGTGTAATTGCAGGCGAATTTGATCGGCGAAGAATCGCGTGGAGTCCTTCAAGCAGTTCTTGAGGGTCGCAAGGTTTTTCGATGTAATCATCGGCACCCATCTTGAAAGCAAGCCTACGGCTGAGTGTTTCTTCCTGATCAGATAAAATAATAATAGGGATATTACTTTGTGATCTGATCGACTTTAATACGTTTAGTCCACTTGTTTTGGGCAACAAGAGTTCAATAAAAATGGCGTCAAGTGAGTGATTCAGTGCCATTTTAAGACCTAAATCAGCATCTGATGCTGCCATAACGTCGTAGCCTGCTTGTGTGAATAGGTCGACGAGTGTTTTAAGACTCTGAGGATGAGGATCAATAATAAGAATTTTATACGTCATAAGTCAGGTGTCTTGCGTTCGTCAATGCATTCAAGTAATTTGATTCGTCTTGCATCTGCATTGATGATTTTAAAGGTGAAGTGATTGATAATGATTTGTTCGCCTCTTTTAGGTAAATGTCCTAAATTTGCCATGATAATACCTCCGATGGTGTCATAAATATCAACACTAAAATCGGAGTTTAAAGCTTCATTCAGCGTTTCAATGGGCGTGTGACCTTTGATGATGTAGCGTTTATCACCGTGCGTTTTGATATAGGCCTCTTCATCAATATCGAATTCATCAGCAATATCGCCAATGATTTGTTCGATCACATCCTCTAAGGTAACGAATCCAGAGACACTCCCATATTCATCGACAACCATGGCCATATGATTTCGATTAACACGAAATTCTGACAACAGTGAATCTAATCGTTTGCTTTCTGGAACAAAAGTTGTTTGCCGAATTAAATCCAGTAAGTCAAACTCAGCTGTTGAATCTTGAAAACGTAGGATATCTTTGGCATGCAAGGTACCAATGACATCATTTTTTGAGTCGTTGGTTACAGGAAATCTTGAATGTCCTGATTGCGTAATA
Source organism: Legionellaceae bacterium (assembly GCA_947504875.1). GTDB lineage: Bacteria > Pseudomonadota > Gammaproteobacteria > Legionellales > Legionellaceae > CANNJI01. Next base: position 18,576 of record CANNJI010000041.1, on the reverse strand, counting down.
ATGTTAATCGCTTCAGAGAGGGTGCTGTCGTGTGGAATACAGGTCATTTGTTTTTTGGGGAGCATAATGTCCCTGACCTTCATGTGGGCAAAGAGCATTACACCTTCAATCATGGCTAAGGTTTCGGCGTCGATGAGTGCGCGTGCTTGTGCATGACGCAGCAGTTGAATTAAGTGTTCTTTAGTTTGGGGCTCATCTTGGATAAAGTGTTTTAATCGTTCAAACCATGATGTTTCGTTGTTACTCAATTTAAGCTTCCTTATATTTCATACGGATTATCATAACCTAAAATCGCCAGCGTTGAAATTTCTATTGATTGCATGATTGCAGTATCTGGATCGGTGATATGATCATATCCTAATAAATGAAGAACACCATGAGTGACAATATGAGCCCAATGAGCGTTGATATTTTTTTCTTGTATCATGCTTTCTTGCTCTAAAACTGTAGGGCAAATGATGATGTCGCCAAGAAAAGGAACATCAAGCGTGATTCCTTCTGGAAGTGATGTTGGAAAAGCCAGGACATTTGTGACTTTATTGTGTTGACGATAGGTATGATTTAGATGAATCATTTCTTCGGGGTTAACCAAACGCAAGGTGAGTTCAGCTGAAGCTTGATGCGGTTTAATGGCATTTTCGACCCACTGTAATAAGACCTCATCAGAAACAGGGCATGGTTGTTCTGAGGCATGTTGAATGTCAAGAAGATAGGTCATGCAATAATCCATTGGATGTGTTGTTTAATGTCGATTGAGATTTCGGATAGCTCTTCAATGCTTCGGTCTTCATAAATTGATTCGGATGAAGTGTAACTTGTTTTATGTCTCGCCATGGCTGCATCACGTGTTTGGTTTAACCAGGTAATTTGTGGGGCAAACAAATGAATTAATGCGGTTATCCATTCATCCAAGATAACCCAATGCGGATCATCAGTTAACGTCATTTTGAAACGATTAATAAATGTAGGCGTATGTTTTGCATCATACCATATTTCAGAAGTCACCCATCGATTAACGCTAAATAATCGAATAGGTTCACCCAATTGATTCATTGCGATAGACACCAAGTGGGTTATTGGATTTTTCATATATTTATCCCAATCAGGTAAACGCGTTGGTTTAATCCGTGTTGGAATTTGAGGATATCTTAAAAAACAATGAAAATGACCATGTTCAGTGGTTTGCATGTTCTCTCGGTGACAATGATAAAAATATTGTGAGCCAGTGATTGTATCAATACGATCCCCTAATGGGTAGTGAACCATCTTTTTGTGTGAGAGCTGATCTTGGTTTTTCAATGTATAATGAATAATGTTTTTCCCGTCAGGGGTGAGCATGTTTTGTTGTGCGTTTAGCATTTGAGCCGCATATCGAAGTAACTTTGCTCGCATCGATGAGGTTAAAATGGGATATTCAAATGTAGAATTTATAAGTTGCATCTTTTTTAACTTAAAAGCGGGTGTTTAATGTCTAAACACCCGCTATGAGATGGTTGTTTAGATTAATTACCAGCACAAGATGGCGCAAATGATGGACCACAAGGTGCACATGATGGACCACAAGGTGCACATGATGGAGCACAAGCAGGAGCACGAGCAGGAGCGCAAGCAGGAGCAGCAGCGCAAGCAGGAGCAGCAGCGCAAGCAGATGTTGATCCTTGAGTTGCAGCAGCAGGCGCATCGTCTTCAGCATAAGCAGCAGGAACGACTACAGCAGTTGAAAGGGTTGTTAATAATGCAGCAACAGCTAATGATGTTTTTTTCATGATAACTATCCTTAGTACGTGTTATTGTTAGAATGAGACTCTTTGATATTAGCAAAGAGAATACCATCATGCGATATATTTTTAAAAATTTTTTTAAACAATGGTTGTCTGATCCAATCGAACGTAGTCTGGTAATCCATTGATGTAAGGCGGATAAGCCTCTCCTTGAATTAATGGGCTCATGTACCGTCGACATGCAGGGGTAATCCCCATCCCATCCTCAGTAATAAAATTTCTGGGCATTTTCTTTTCCTGATTTGCAACCTCTGCAAGGGGTACATGGCCAATAGACCATTCATAGGGTTCGTCTTGTTCACGAACAATGATAGGCATTACCGCATTGTGTCCTTCAAGGGCGAGCATAACAGCCGCTTTCCCCAGAGCATAGGCTTGTTCAACATCAACAGCTGAAGCAATGTGTCGTGCTGAGCGTTGAAGATAATCTGCTACTGCCCAATGATACTTAAGATTGAGTTCGCGTTTAATCAGCGTAGCAAGTACAGGGGCAACGCCGCCTAATTGTGCATGTCCAAAAGCATCACGCAAGCCCGCATCACTTAAAAACGCACCTTCTTTATTTTTGATGCCTTCAGATACAACCACAACGCAATATCCATGTTCTTTTACGCAGTCTGCAACGCGTTTTAAAAAGAGCTGCTCATCAAAAACTATTTCAGGAAATAAAATAATATGGGGAGGTTCTGATGTGTCTCGGCCCGCAAGCCCACTCGCTGCAGCTATCCACCCAGCATGTCTGCCCATGACCTCAAGAATAAATACTTTAGTTGACGTTTCGGCCATGGATTTAACATCAAGACCTGCCTCCAATGTAGAAACAGCAACATATTTTGCAACGGAGCCAAATCCAGGGCACGTATCGGTAAAGGGTAAATCATTATCGACTGTTTTGGGGATCCCAATGCAGGTCACAGGATATCCTAGTTTTTTACTCATGGTTGCTACTTTATGAGCGGTATCTTGTGAGTCACCCCCGCCGTTGTAGAAAAAATAACCGATATCATGAGCCTTAAATACGTCGATTAACCGGATAAATTCATCCCCATCATCTTTTAATTTATGACGACATGAGCCAAATGCGCCTGAAGGTGTATGGATTAGTTTTGCAATGGTTGCATCACTTTCATGGCTTGTATCAATCAGCTTGTCGTTTAATGCGCCAATAATTCCAGATTTTGCGGCAAAAATTTTCCCAATTTTTTCTGGGTGCTGACGTGCAGTTTGAATAACGCCCGCAGCTGAGGCATTAATCACAGCAGTGACACCGCCTGACTGAGCATAAATTGCGTTTCTAATGGTCATTTTAATCTCCCTGTAATGCTGAATAGTCGTAAAATATGGCATCTATACAGGCAACGCAAGTTTGAATGGCTGCGTTGCGTTGTGAACGTGGTGCATTGTTTTTTGCAAGTTTTTCGAGATGTGCTAGGTGGTATTGTAAATGTGGAACACCACAAAAACAGCAAGCACCAAGAACATAATGTGCGAGTTTTTCTATTGTATCCACATTATCCTGATCAATTAAACGAATAAAATCATCTCGTTTACGCTGAAGGTCATCAATAAAATGACTTAAAAATTCTTTGGCAAGCGCACTGTTCCCAGACATTTTTTCAACGCAAAGCGACCAGTCTATCGCTTTTACTTTTGTTTGTTGTATTGCATTAATAATTTCAGAAAGGAGAGCGTATTCGTCAATGGGTTTTGATAATGTTCGATAAATTTCCTTTGGATAAAAGGCATCATGATGAATATTCTCAATATTAGCGCTGATGAATATGATGGGCGTTTTTTGATTTAAAAGTGAGTTTTTACGAATCAATTGAGCTGCATTAAAGCCATTGAGTTTTGGCATTTGTAAATCAAGTAAAATTGCATCAAATTGTTTTTGATTGCAAATGGATACGGTTTGCTCGCCGTCTTCAACCATATCGATACACGCGTTGGTGCTGAGTAATGCATTAAGTAACATCCGATTAACGGGATTATCTTCAGCAATGAGTAGATTAGGTCTTATGCTACGCATGGACTGTCTTAAAGTGTCAATTTCAGTTTGCTGTAGGGTGAGGGGTTTTGTCTGATGCAAAATCGCTTCAATCGTATCATGAATTTTTTTGATGTTGGGTGGTTTAAATAAAAAACCCGTAGCGCCGAGTCCGATATAATCTTGAATGAGTTTTCGTGCAAGCAAAATACAGGGGATGCTTTGTAAGCGAAGCAGGGATGCGATTTGATTTTCACACCCTTCATTCACATTGATAAATGCAAGATCACAGTCAGGGTGCTCTAAAAAAGCATTTGGCAGGTCTTTGAATGTGTGCACTTGAATGCAGGTCATGCCCCAGTAATATAAACCATTACAAAGGGCCTCAAGGTGAAGTGGGTTATCATCAAAACAGAGCACTTTTAAATGATTAAACCGATGAGACTGATGTTTTTCAATTTCGTATGCAGTTAATTTTGAGAATGTGAGTTGAACAGTAAATGTCGTGCCTTGGTTCGGCTTACTGTCTATCAGAATTCGGCCCTGCATGTGTTCTGCAAGTTGTTTGCAAATCACCAATCCTAGTCCTGAACCACCATAACGACGCGTAATGCTCGGATCAGCTTGGTGAAAGGGCTTAAATAATGTTGCTTGTTCTTCTGGGGTGATGCCAATGCCTGTATCGGTGACCGCAAGAGAAAGGATATAGTCGTTGTCTGTTTCTTTGACAAGGGTTGTTTTAATTAAAATATAACCTTGCGTTGTAAACTTAATGGCATTACTGACTAAGTTGCTTATGATTTGTTTGAGTCGAAGGGGATCGCCTCGGACGGCTTTGGGTACATTAACTGCTGTAGAGGGGATTAAATCCAAGTCTTTTTTTCTGGCATTTGGGTTTAATAGGGTTAGCACTTCGTCAATGCAGGTGCGAATATCAAGCGGAATTGTATCTAAACGAAGTTTTCCAGCATCTATTTTTGAGTAATCCAGCAGATCATTAATGATGCTCAGTAAATCTTGAGCAGATGATTTGATGGTATTGGTATAGTCAGTTTCGAGCGGACTGAGTTTGCTTTCCAGGAGTAGATTTGCAAAACCAATGATGCCATTCATAGGCGTACGAATTTCATGGCTCATATTGCTGATCAGTTGCGTTTTTTGCTTGTCTCTTTCTTCTGTTTTACGCTTATCAAGCATTAATTGAATATTCTTTTCTTCGAGGAGCAGAAGGCCGTGTTGCAAATCATTGGTGGCAACTTCAACATGTTGGTTAATTTCATTAAGTGTTTCATGGTATTGATGTTGTAGATGAGCAATGCCTTGCTCAATAATACCTAACTCACCTTTGCTGTTGGTTTTGATTTGCGTATCAAAACTGCCATTTAAAATTTGTCTCATGCTTCTACGCAAACGATTAATGGGTCTATAAATAGCTTTTGATAAAAAATAATGAACAATCAGGCCCATGAGTAAGCCGAATAGGGTAATGAAAATACTGGTGATGATCATCTTGTAACGTTTAATGAGGGTTGATTTTGTATCGAGATCAATTGAAAGCCATCCGAGGACGTGTTCAACTTGTAAATCAACAAGACTGGTTGGTGTTGTAAAAAGATTAGATGAATATAAGTTGAAGGTTGGCAGCGTAATGGGAGCCAAAAAATTGATCGTGTCGGGGTCTATTTGTTTTTTTTCTATTTTTGCAGAAAAAATGTTTGGAAGTTTGAGCGGGGCTTGTTCAATGTATTGCCCCCCACGATAAGCCAGTAAATAGCCTTTGGTATCATAAAAAGCAAGCGATTCGACGTCTTCGTTAACAATGGACGCATCGATAAGCCCTTGGAGTGTTTTTCTGTCCCCTCGAAGCATGGCAAGTTCGGCTGCTGGTAGGAGTTGACGGATATAAGCTTCGCCAAGATGAGCGGTATGTTGTTCTAGTTCATGATTAAATTGAATGTTATAAAAAAAAGCAAAGAAGAGCGCGATTAATAAAACAGGGATTAATGTAGTGACCCTTAGTTGATATTTAATACCAAAGTTTTTCAACGGTCTTCCTTAGGTGTGACTTTGCCTGGTACACAAAGTTGGGTATTATAGCGTAAATCATTGTTTATCGTAAATGGAGTATTCATGTCTGTAAGAACACGTTTTGCCCCGAGTCCAACGGGATTGTTGCATGTTGGTAGCGTGCGAACTGCATTATTTTCTTGGTTGTATGCAAAGCATTATGGTGGGCAATTTATTTTACGTATTGAAGATACCGATGAAGCGCGATCAACCCAGGCTTCGGTTGACGCTATTTTATCAGGGATGGAATGGCTTGGGTTAACCTGTGATGAGGGGCCTTATTATCAGACCCAACGGTACGCGAGGTATAAGGAATTGGCTGATCAACTCCTTGAAGAAGGAAAAGCGTATCGTTGTTATTGTACAAAAGAACGCTTAGAGACCTTGCGGGAAGGTCAATTACAAGCCAAACAAAAACCGAAATACGATGGTCATTGTCGAGACCAGGGGCTTGCTGCGGGTGATGTACCTCATGTGATTCGATTTAAAAACCCAAGTCATGGGGTTGTTTCATTTAAAGACGAAGTTTATGGTGAAATTCATGTAGATAATAGCGAATTAGATGATCTGATATTGGTTCGTTCAGATGGAAACCCGACTTATAATTTTGCAGTTGTTATTGATGATTGGGATATGCAAATTACGCATGTTATTCGTGGAGATGATCACATCAATAACACGCCTAGGCAAATTAACCTATTCAAAGCACTGAATGCACCTGTGCCTGTGTTTGCTCATCTTCCTATGATTTTAGGTGATGATGGCAAGCGTTTATCAAAACGCCATGGGGCGGTAGGGGTTCTTGAATTTAAAACGCAAGGGATTTTGCCTCATGCCTTGCTGAATTATTTGGTTCGGTTGGGGTGGTCGCATGGGGATCAAGAGATTTTTAGTTTAGATGAAATGATTTCAACCTTTAGCTTAGCGCATGTGAGCCGAGGCGTTTCTACGTTTAGTTATGACAAACTGCATTGGTTGAATCAGCATTATCAAAAAAGTGATGATCCAAAAGCCGTGGCAGATGCTTTGGCATGGCATTTTGAGCAAGCCCAGGTCTCTATTGCAGAGGGTCCATCGTTAACAGATCTTGTTGCTGTTCAGGCAGAGCGTTGTCAAACCTTGGCACAAATTTTTGAAAAAAGTCGTTATTTTTACGAAGATGAGTTGAACCGTGACGAAGATGCGATGAAGAAACATTTACGTCCTGTGGTATTAGAGCCATTGCTTGCTTTATATGAGCGATTAAATACGCTGAGTGTCTGGAATGCGGATACAGTTCAGACCTGTGTTAATGACACAGCGGCTTCATTTGATATAAACATGAGTAAAATAGCTCAGCCTTTGCGTGTAGCCATTACCGGTGGCAGTATGTCTCCGGCGATTGATGTGACATTAACCATGATTGGGAAAGCACGTGTGTTAAGCCGCTTAACTGTTGCGTTGGATTATATTCGTATAAGAGCGGCAGGGGCTTCGTCATGATTCTTTGCCTAGATGTTGGAAATTCCCATATCTATGGCGGTGTTTTTTTTGGCGATGAGCTTCATCTGCGTTTTCGTCAATCTTCAAAAACGAGTACGTCTGATGAGCTGGGTGTTTTTCTTAAAAATGTACTTCGTGAAAATCAATGTGATCCAACGGCTATCAATAGCATTGCCATTTGCTCTGTTGTGCCACAGTTAGATTACTCATTGCGTTCTGCATGTATCAAATATTTTTCTATAGAGCCATTTTTCTTGCAAGCAGGTGTTAAAACAGGGCTGAACATTAAGTATCGTAACCCTGTTGATGTGGGAGCTGATCGTATTGCCAATGCAATTGCCGGGACCCATCAATATCCCAATCAAAATTTAATTATTATGGATTTTGGTACGGCAACAACCTTTTGTGTTGTTAATGCGGACAAAGCCTATTTGGGGGGCGCGATTATTCCTGGGTTGCGCTTGTCGATGGAGGCGTTGTCTAATAATACGGCAAAATTGCCCGCCGTTGATATTATGCGGGTAGATGAGGCTGTTGGTCGTTCAACGATAGAAAGCATTCAGTCGGGTATCTATTTCGGTGCTTTAGGTGGCGCGCGTGAGTTAATTCATCGTATAAAACAACGTACTTTTCCAAAGCAAGAGGTGGTTGTTTTGGCAACGGGTGGCTTCTCTGTTCTGTTTGATAAGCAAGGGCTTTATGATCATTTGTTACCTGATTTGGTCTTACAAGGTATTCGTCTTGCTGCTTTGATGAATGCGTAAAATGATAAATAGATGACGCGATAGCAGTTACGTGCAGCAACAGTTGAGGACAATTGTATGCTGTTTGAGTTTGAAACGTTGCTTGGAGAATAGGGATGAATTCCATACTGGTTGTCTATTCAAAAAATCTAGAAGACTATAAAAAATATTTTATTAATAAACTTGAAGATTATCTTAACCAGAGACAATTTGAACTGATCCAATGCTTTTCATTACAAGAAGCCTCTGCGGTGAGTCGCTTAAACCCTCGTATTGTTGCTGTTCTGTATGATTGGGACGATTTTGGTTTTAAGGAATTACATTTTTTTTCTGATCATAATAAGCAGTTACCTGTTTTTGCTATTACCGATAAACATACCTCTGTTGATATTAACCTGTGTGATTTTGATTTAACACTAGATTTTTTACAATATGATGCAAACTTGGTTAAGGATGATTTTAAACGAGTACTCTCCGCCATCAAAAAATACAAACAAGAGATTTTGCCTCCATTTACCCGCGCATTAATGCATTATGTTCGCGAGCTTAATTATTCTTTTTGTACACCAGGACATTTGGGTGGCACTGCCTTTCAAAAAACCCCAACCAGTGCGGCATTTTATGATTTTTTTGGTGAGAATATTTTTCAGTCTGATCTTTCTATTTCAATTGAAGAGCTTGGGAGCCTACTTGACCATTCTGGACCACAGCGTGAAGCCGAAGAATTTATAGCAACGACATATGGTAGTGATCGATCGTTGATTGTAACGAATGGAACATCAACGTCTAATAAAATAGTGGGTATGTATTCAGCAACTTCTGGTGATACCGTTATTATTGATCGAAATTGCCATAAATCGCTGGCTCATTTTTTAATGATGGTCGATGTAATTCCTATTTATTTGAAACCGTCGAGAAATGCCTATGGTATTTTGGGAGGAATACCTCAATCAGAATACTCTAAAAAGACAATCTTGGAAAAAATAGCACTACATCCGGGTGCGACAGCATGGCCGACCTATGCGGTGATTACCAACTCAACTTACGATGGTATTCTGTATAACGTTAAATCAATTCAAGATGAGCTTGATGTAAAGCATTTGCATTTTGATAGTGCATGGGTACCTTACATTAAATTTCATTCCATTTATGAAGGAAAATATGGTCTCTCGTTGACTCCAAAAAAAGATCAAGTAATTTTTGAAACACAGTCAACGCATAAACTATTAGCAGCTTTTAGCCAGTCCTCATTGATTCATGTCAAAGGCGTGTTCAACGAACAAATCTTAAACGAAAACTATATGATGCACACATCAACCTCGCCATTTTACCCAATGATAGCCAGTTGTGAAGTGTCTGTTGCGATGATGACCGGTCAGCAAGGTCATCATCTTGTCAATGAAACTATTTTACTTGCAATGGATTTTCGTGCAGAAATAAAACGTTTAAAAAAGCAAAGTAGCGATTGGTATTTTGATGTTTGGCAACCCAATAGCGCAAAAAAATCATCTTGTTTTCCATTAAAACCTGATGAAAAATGGCATGGTTTTAAACAGATAGATAATGATCATTTATTTTTAGATCCAATAAAAGTGACCGTTCTTTTACCGGGCATCAAAAACGAAACATTGGATGAATGGGGTATCCCCGCAAGTATTGTTGAAAAATTTTTGGCTACGCATGGAATTATTGTTGAAAAAACCGGACCGTACTCAATGTTATTTTTATTTAGCGTAGGGATCACACAGGCAAAATCAATGGCATTGCTGATGGCGTTAAATAAATTTAAACAACTCTATGATACGAATGCATTGGTGAAAATCATGTTGCCAGAGCTGTATCAAGCGCACCCTGAATTTTACGAAAAAATGTCGATTCAAACCTTAGCGAAAAACATTCATGCGTTGATGTGCGAATTTGATTTGCCCAAGGCCATGTATCATGCCTTTGATACATTACCCAAAATGACCATGACACCGCATCATGCTTATCAAAAATTAATAAAACAAGAGATTAAACGCGTACCCTTGGAGAAGCTAAAAAACGAAACCTGTGCGGTTATGATATTACCTTATCCACCAGGCGTGCCTTTAATTATGCCGGGTGAATCAATTACCGATGAATGCGAACATATTTTAGACTTTTTGAAGATGTTGGATAGTATTGGTCAAGCATTACCAGGATTTGAAACCATGATTCATGGAACGGAAACAGATGAAGATGGGATAAAATATGTACAAGTATTGGCTTGATTTTTTGAACTCCTGTTTTATCTTGGCCTTAACTTATTGTTTAATAATGAGTAATTTTTTTCTCGTCGTAAAGGAACGCTATCCAAAATTATTTGTAATATTTCAAGATGTTTTTTCAACCATAAGCTACACTAAACACATGAGAATAAGATTCTTAGGTTAATTTGAATCTTTTGGGGCTTGGTTTTCAGTAGGGATTTTAGTAAAAAACCAAAAATAATATGAATGGTGTTGTGATAAATATGCACAAGGGAGTGAATATGAATATCATGAATAAAGAAAAGATTCCATTTAAAAATAAAATCATTCTCATTGGTTTTGGAAGTATCGCACGCGCGCTTTTACCTGTTCTATTTCAGACGTTTGATATTCAATCATCACAGATACGCATTATTGCTCACGATGATTCTGGGATAAAAATAGCCGAAAAATTCAATGTATCATTTCTATTAAACACATTAACACCTAGAAATTATAACGATGTGATTGGTGCAGTACTTCAAGAGGATGATTTTTTGATAAATTTATCAGTTAATATTTCCACGAATGATTTAATAGAGCTTTGCGATAAGAAAGGTGCATTTTATATGGACACTTCTACTGAGCCTTGGAAAGAAGAGTTTTTACCACAAGATCTATTGCCTGCTCATCGTACGAACTATATGTTACGTGAAAACACGATGAAGTTAAAAAACATAACCAAAAAAACAGCTATTTTAACACATGGAGCTAATCCAGGGCTTATCTCACACTTTGTTAAGCAAGCGTTGTGCAATATGGCAAAAGACAATGAATTAGATATCACTATGCCTAAAAACGCGAGTGAATGGGCATACTTGGCCATGAGGCTTGGTATTAAGGCAATCCACGTTGCTGAGAGTGATACACAAGTTTCCAATTCATGTAAATTGCCTGGGGAGTTTGTTAACACATGGTCTGTAGAAGGATTGGTATCAGAAGGATTGCAGCCTGCTGAGCTTGGGTGGGGAACACATGAAAAGCATTGGCCTGGAGATGCTTGTGCTCATGATGTTGGTTGTAAAAGCTCCATTTTTCTAGCTCGTCCAGGAGCGGGGACTCGAGTACGCTCTTGGGTACCTAGTCTTGGCGCTTATCATGGATTTTTGATCACGCATCCAGAAACAACGACACTTGCCAATTTCTTGACGCTAAAAAATGGTTCGGAAATAAAATATAGGCCTACAGTTCATTATGCTTATAGTCCTTGTCCAGATGCAACCCTTTCTCTTTTAGAGCTTCATAATCTGGAATGGCAAGCGCAAAAAAATAGTCGATTGATTTTTAATGAGATTGTTGATGGTACCGATGAACTTGGGGTTTTGTTGATGGGCAATAAGAAAGGTGCTTATTGGTATGGCTCTAAACTTTCGATTCACGAAGCGCGTGAGTTAGCGCCTCATAATAATGCCACCAGTTTACAGGTAGTTGCCGGAGTTGTTTCAGGAATGATCTGGGCAATAGAGCATCCCAACGAGGGAATTATTGAGCCAGAAGATATTGATCATCAATATATTTTGGCTCTTGCACTACCCTATCTTGGACAAGTTGCTGGATATTATACGGATTGGACGCCGCTCATGAATAGAGAAACGTTATTTAACGAAGCATTAGACCATTCTGATCCTTGGCAATTTGTTAATATCAGAGTCAACTAGTGCATCGTCTTGTAAATACGTGCTGTTATTGTCGTCCCCGCGCAGGCGGGGATCTATCCTTGATGTGGCATTTTGATCATGCTGAGCATGGATCCCCGCCTGCGCGGGGACGACATGATAAGGGATCGTATTTAAAGGAAGAGATACTAGTGGTTTTTGATTGACCTTTTCTTAAAGGTTAGCGTTTTAAATGAGAGTGACTAGGAGCTTGTGATGAAAAAAAACGTATTGGTTTTGGGCGCTGGTGGTGTTGCACATGTTACTGCTCACAAATGTGCGGAGCACGCTAGTGTGTTCGGTAAGGTTTCTATCGCTTCTCGTACAATAGAAAAATGCGATCAAATTATCGCGAGTATTCGTCAACGTAAATATAAAAATGCTGATGAAATACGCAGCTACGCAGTCAATGCTCATGATGTGGGTGCAGTAAAAGCTTTAATTCAAGAGACGGATTCACAAATTGTGATAAACGTTTGTAGTCCTTTCGTCAATAAAACTATTTTTGATGCTTGTATTGAAAGTGGGGCCGCCTATATTGATACTGCAATGTATGAAATACCAGTGGGTGGACTTGATACGCCACCTTGGTATGCTAATTATGAATGGAAATGGAAAGACAAGTGTAGAGCAGCGAATTGTACTGCGATCATAGGAGCAGGTTTTGATCCGGGTGTAGTTAATACCTATGCAGCTTATGCTGATCAACATTATTTTGACAGTATAGAAAGTATTGATATTTTAGATGTAAATCATGGGTCTCATGGAAAGTATTTTGCTACGAATTTTGACCCTGAAATTAATTTGCGTGAATTTCGTGACGATGTTTTAAGTTGGCAAAATAAAACTTGGGTGACTCATCCACCATTTTCAGTTAAGAAAATATATGATTTTCCTGTTGTCGGAAAGCAAGATCTGTATTTGACCAATCATGATGAGGTTCATTCTTTGTCTCAACTATTAGATATAGATTCTGTTCGTTTTTGGATGGGTTTTAGTGAGCACTATATTAATGTTTACACTGTGCTAAAAAATCTTGGATTGCTTTCTAATGCACCGGTGAAAACGGCAGAAGGATTGGAGGTAATTCCAATTAAAGTAGTTAAGGCTGTTTTGCCGGATCCCGCGTCATTGGCGATTAATTATGAAGGGAAAACTTGCATTGGAAATCATACAGTGGGTATCAAAAACGGACAAAAAAAGGAAATGTTGATTTATAATTTGATGGATCATCATGAGGCTTACCAAGAAGTCGGTAGTCAAGCCATTTCTTATACAGCGGGTGTGCCTCCTGTTGCTGCGGCTTTATTGATTGCTGAAGGTCAATGGGATGTTGGGCAAATGGTTAATATTGAGAGTTTGCCTTCTAAGCCGTTTATTAAGAAGTTGGCTGAACTGGGGCTAAAAACATACTTGCGTGACGAAGATGGGGATCGTGAAATAGACTATTAAACAGAGACACACTAATAGAGCCTTTTAATTTCTGTTAATTGTGTGGATGAGTAGCATCTATATTTAAAAAAAATAACCTCACAGGTAGATCTTTTGCATTTATTATTTTATCCGAATGGATTTAAGAGAGGTAACTCATGAGGCCAAAGAAATCAAAGCAACCCTTTACGAGTATATGCCAATTTATCTGGCAGGTTGTTACACCATATCATTGGTGGTACCTTTTAATTTTTCAAGCTACTGTTGTGGGCGGTGGGTATTTAATAATAAATAACTATGCAATTAAATTGGTTGTTGATGCGTTCTCCACTGAACAACCAATTGAAATGTCAACGTTGTCGTGGCCTATTGGAATATTCATTTTAGCTCAAATCGGGCATCATGTTTCATGGAGGCTAAGCGAATATGCTATTTGGCGTGTGGAGTCTCCAGTTTATAAAGTACTTCTTTTAAAATCCTATGATTATGTCCAATATCATTCATATGCCTATTTTCAGACCTACTCAAGTGGCATGATCATAAGTAAACTTAAGGGAATTCTTGAAGGATTTAATCAAATATTTATAAATCTTTATTATAAAACGGGATTAAATTTTTTAACGATGCTTTTTTCTATTTTTTCCTTATTAATTATTGATACTAGAGTTTTTATTTTTATGCTGGTATGGAGTATCTTGGCCATAGCGGTTATGTATCCATCTTGCCTTATATTAAGTAAATTGTCTGATAATCTTGCTGATAGTAAGCATCAAGTTATGGGGATGTTTTCAGATAACATTACCAATATATTTTCTCTTTTCTATTTTGCAAAGCGCCAATCCGAGTTGGCAAATCTTCGTAAAAAAATTTCTAAAAGCTTTATACCTAATTTACAAAAATTAAATAAGTATTTTTTTATATTGTCTGTCATCAGTAGCATATTATATTGGTTCATGCTGATTTTTGTTTTTTTATTTATGATTTGGTTAAGAAAAAATGCTGAAATCACTACAGGAGACTTTGTTTTTGTAATAATAACAGTACTTACAATTGCTGATGTATTGTGGATATTTACTGAAAATACATTTGAGTTAATGAAAGAGATGGGGGATTTTAAATCGTGTTTTTCTATTTTAGTACTCCCGCATGAGAGTGTTGATCTACCGACTTCAAAGCCATTTAATATTAAATCAGCAACGATTCAATTTAAAGATGTGTCGTTTAAGTATGGTAACGATGACTACGTATTTGAACATTTAAACTTATTAATTCCAGCTGGTCAAAAAATAGGGATTGTTGGACAGTCTGGCGCAGGAAAATCTACATTAATGTCTTTACTTTTAAAAAATTTTTTACCAATCAGCGGTCACTTAATGATTGATGGACATTCAATTGACGATTTTAATTCGGACTCTCTTCGATCTCAGGTTGCTCTTATACCTCAAGATATCATGTTATTTAACCGTACGATAGCTGAAAATATTGGATATGCAAAGAAAAATGCGACTTTGGATGAGATCAAGAGGGCTGCTAGTTTTGCTAATATTGATACTTTTATTGATTCACTTCCTGCTCGATATGATACGGTTGTCGGAGAGCGTGGTGTTAAACTGTCGGGGGGGCAAAGACAGCGTATTGCCATTGCTCGGGCTATTTTAAAAAATGCGCCTATCGTTATTCTTGACGAAGCGACATCTAGTTTGGATACAATAACAGAGCAAGAAATACAATGCTCAATTGAAAGCCTTTTTCGTCAAAAAAACACTACCGTTATTGCGATTGCACATCGACTCTCCAGTATTCGTCATATGGATCGTATTATTGTAATGGAGGGTGGAAAAATTATTGAAGATGGAACATTCAGTCAATTGTTAGCAAAAAAACAAGGATATTTTAAAACACTCTGGAGTAACCAAAGCAATGGCATGATTCTATGATTTCAACAACTAAAAATGTATTTTTTTCTCTCAAACGAAAATTCATAATGGCGACTATAATTCATGATTGGCTATTAAGGAAATCAACATAATCAAATGTTTTTATGCATTTAACAATGCCATTTGAGTTTTTGATGGCAATAGATGGCATCCGTAAACCATTAAACCAGTTTTTATTAACACTGGTATAAGCCACAGCATTTTTAAATGAAATTCTATCGCCTATCTGAAGTTTTTCAGGAAAATGATACTCTCCAAAAATATCTCCAGCTAGACAAGAGCTTCCACATATTTCGTACACGTAATTACCTCTGTTAGGGTGAATTTCGGCGGAGTAATTGTATACAAGAAGATCAATCATATGTGCTTGTATAGAACTGTCAACAACCGCAATATTTTTACTATTATTTATTATGTCAACAATACTCACCTCCAAACTACCTGCTTCCTCAAGGACAGCTTGCCCTGGCTCCAGGTATATCTGAAGGTTGTATCGTTTCGCCATTTTTTTTAAACGCTCGCAGAATTTAGCCAATGGGTAATTAGGTGACGTAAAACTGATCCCCCCTCCCAAGCTAAGCCATTCGAGTTGATGTAGTAAAAACCCAAATTTATGTTCAATAGCGGTCAGTATTTTATCAAAATTGTTATAACTTTCATTATCACAATTAACATGCATCATGAATCCAGTTATGTCAGGTATTAAAGGTTCTATCAATTCAATTCGATGCTCTCCCAGGCGACTGTATTGGCGACAAGGATCTGCAAGTGGATAATCTGAGTAACTAATATTTGGATTAACTCTTAATCCAATGGATTTACCTTGTGAAATCTTCTTATGTTGATTCAATTGAGAAATACTATTAAAAATAATTTTATCAGCATAGGTGATCACCTCAGCCATATCTTGGTCACAAAATGCAACACTATACGCATGGGTTTCTCCTCCGAACTTTTCATGTCCAAGCCTTGCTTCATAAAGGGATGATGATGTTGTGCCATCCAAGTAAGGAGCCATTTGATCGAAAATCCCCCACATAGAAAAACATTTGAGTGCAAGAAGGCATTTTGCGCCTGAATGCCGCCTAACATGCTCAACAATAAGTAAGTTTTTTAGTAGTTTTTCTGTGTCTATTAAATAGTAAGGCGTTTTCACTAATTATACCCTTAGAATGTTAAGTTCAGAACATTTGGCGTTTCTCTGTAGGTTTGATTTGGGTTTAGTTTAGTTAATTAATAATGACACTGCATTTTTTAAAGATTTTCCCAATTAGCCCTCATATATTTTCTGAGCTCCATACCTTCAACCGGCTCAAAGCCAAACTTGTTATAAAACTCATGAACAGTCTTATTGTCTTCTTCACAAAATAAACCAATGCTCACAAAATTTTGGTTCTTGATTTTGCTAATAAGATGCTCCATGATGAGCGTGCCGAGGTGATGGCCTTGATAGTTTGGATGAATGCATATGTCATAAAACATGCAATTAATTCCATCTTCAACAATGCGCCCAAAGCCAACTAAATGTCCATTGTCACGAAGATGGACTACATGTCTTGATGCATTCAGTGTGTATTGAAAATGCTCCATAGATGTAAAATAGTCCGTTGCCCAACCAACGGTTACAGTAAGAGCACAGATCTCCTCATAAGAGATATCATCTTTTGTTTCCAAAACAATAATACTCACTTCACGCCTCCTTTCTTAGAAAAAACAGAATAAATTAGGGTTTTTTGTGTTGTTTTACGACACATATCATCTAAATAAGCTAAGGATCAATAGTTCGATTGGTTAATAGAACATTCCTCATTTTGCTTGAGATAATGTGGGTGCAAACATGAGCAAAACCAAAACCAACTTACTTATATCTTTTATCTTTTAAGGTCATTTTGCAATATAAATTTCTGTATATGGCTCTTTTTTTTATCGCCCGCACTGAGGATGGTAGCTTTGATGAGCTTTTATCGAAAGAGTCAGGATATTTCAAAAAATTATGGGACAACCAAGTGAATGGTATGGTTGTTTAGGGCCTATAGAGTGAGAGTCTTTGAAATTCAGATGAGCAATTATTGTTAGATATTGATGCGCCTTATCGCGCTTGCCTGTTCATCCAGTCATTTGTCCGGTACTATAATAATACAATTATAAGTGGTGGCCCCACGTCTTGCCGAGCACAGCGAGGAATCTTCTACGATGTGGCACTGTGACGCATTCTGAGATCCCTCGCTGTGCTCGTGCGTTACGTGATGGTACCGGAATTTTAGGTTATTTAGATAAGGACTACTGAATGAAAAAAAAATTGGGGACGAATTTACTGTATGGAACATTACTTTGCTTATTGAGTTTCACTTCATTTAGTGCCGGAAAAACAGTGCATGATCTGACGTACCCTTATAATAAGCATACGATTTATTGGCCGACTGAAAAAGGATTTAACCTTAAAACAGTTTTTTCAGGAATAACCCCAACCGGGTATTTCTACTCTGCCTTCAAGTTTTGTGCCCCTGAGCATGGCGGTACTCATATCGATGCGCCAAAGCATTTTTCAAAACATGGATGGTCGGTTGATCAAATTCCACCTGCACAACTGACGGGTAATGTTGTTGTGATTCATGTTGAGCATCGGGTAAAAGATAATCCGGATTATGCAATCACAGTTGAAGATATCCAACGGTTTGAGAAAAAATATAGGCCATTGACTCAACAAGACATTGTTCTTTTTTATACTGGGTGGGGAAAATATTGGGATAATAAGAAAAAATATCTCGGATCAGATAAACTGGGAGATGTAAAAGATCTGCATTTCCCAGGACTTTCCAAAGAAGCAGCTCAATATTTGGTTAATCTCAAAATTAAAGGGTTAGGGATTGACACTGCAAGCATGGACCCAGGTAATTCCCGCGAATTTTGGACTCACCGTATTGTTTTAGGTGCCAATTTATTTGGCCTTGAAAATGTAGCGTATTTAAAATCTTTACCTCCAGTTGGTGCACAACTTATCGTTGCCCCCATGAAAATTGAAGGGGGTAGTGGCGCGCCTACACGTATTTATGCAATATTCTAAAGTTGTATCGATAGTTGTTAACAGTGGTGTAAAAGCGCGTATATATGGCGCAGCCTTTAATTGAACAAGGCTAGCACAAACGAACTTAAAACATCCCCGTTGATTCGCACTACGATCACCTTGATTGACAGACTATTAAAACGGCGGATCCTCTCTTCT
>CANNJI010000040.1 GCA_947504875.1 Legionellaceae bacterium | reverse complement strand
TCTCATTCCCTTACATTTTGATTAGACACCAATAGTTTGGATAATGTGGATGGCCCTTGCAAGAGCCTTTTATAACCGAGTAAACAACCTTTGTATACAGCTGTTCTATTTTTAAACTTAACCCGATTAAAAAACTTTACAGCAGTATATGGACTCAATCCAAGATTAAATGTTGATGGCGCACTAGCCTTTTTCATTAGCATTCCTACAGCGTTCGCATTAGCCACCTGTACTGGGACGCTTGTCTCGCGTTCATGCGAGCAATATAGTGGCAGCACGTCATCGTCGGCGTGCATGAGCCATTACACAAGCAAACAGGGGTCTGACTGGTACCAATGTGAGTGGAACAGCTCTACGTATTTGTGCAGCATGGGAGGAGAAGAGTGTTGCGCTCCGGGCGCATCATGCTAGTATGCTGTCCCTCCGTGGGGGGGCGGGGCAGGGTTGCCTAGCCACCCACTAGAACTCGTAGGGGCGCTGGGAGGAAAGGGGCACCTTGTTTGGGTCGATGACGTGCCAGCAACTTCAAAAACATGGGCTCCGCCGTCTACTCTCACATTTGCGGCCGTTCCGGCCGCACCTCCAATGAGGTGACAGCCATCCCCGAAAACCAATGGGGGCGGTCACCAACCGCTACCCTATGATGACCACTATCGACTTCGATGATTAATTTTTTCTCACGGCAAACAAAATCAGTGTCAGCAACGAGGTATAGGCTTCATTGCCTCACCATGACAGGTCCAATCTTGCGGTATAATCCCTGAATTAATGTATCGATGAATGCTTGAGTACTGCCATTCAGATGGTTTACTCACATAATCATGCTTAACAGGATTGAGTGGATGTAATCCAGATGATGGGAATAATCCAATTCGTCCCGAATAACATGCTCCCAAAACCTGTGTTGCCAAATACCTCGTTATCGCTTGCTTTTCCGCGACACGCTAACGGGCTCTAATAATTCAATTTGACGTGAAAAACAACTTTTAATGAAACCCAGTCGTTGAGAATAATTTGCATCATCTGGTGGTAGCGTCATCATCAGATGAAAATGATCAGGCAATACCACGATTTCATCAATTATAAATGGATAACGTTCAATTACCTGCTTAAACACCTGGCGTAGCTCATTTATTTTTCGGATCAATAAATCACTTCTTCTATCTTGAAGCACTACCGTGAAAAAATAGCTTGTGCCTTGAATGATCAATCTACGATATTGCATGTGGTTTGGACTTGTATAAAATTCCTTGAGCGCACAGGTTAGATCCAATGACTGTATTTTGACAAGGACTTTTAGCTGCAAACGTGGATTTCAATACCTTATTGTTGGGCCAAGGCCCAACCTACAGCAGGTTGATCAAATGTTAATGCGACAGCCGTGATGTAGCGAGTGGTTCATCTTGCAAACACAAGCTGTTATTGTTGTCCCCGCATTTGTGAGGACAACATGATAAGGATGCGAATAAGCAAGACGCTCCGCTAGTTTTATTCTTTGTTTGCCTGTGCTGTAGGTTTTTTTACGCCTTGGTTTGAATTCTGTTGTCGAGGCGCTGGTTTTTTCCTGGGTTGTGCAGAGGTGTTCCTCTGAGCAGCATTGGCACTTACAGGTCGTTTTCTATTATTTGATTGTGATCCACCAGCGCGTCTATTATCCATTGGTTTTTTGTTTGGCATGTTTTGACTGGTTATTTCATGATGAGCAGTCGTTGACTGAGGTTTGTGTTTGCTGTTTTCATCATCACCAAATATTCCATCCCATAGTCGTTTAAGAATGCTTGCTTTATTTTTTGTATGGGCATGGTTTCCTAACGCTTTAACAATGGGTTCATCTTGGGTTTTTAGCTCATCTGATGCCCTTGTTAATACCAGGTCAGGTTGTTGAACCAGTGAGTAACTGGGCTTTTTATTTTTTCCGAGTGGATCTTCTTTAATACGCAAAATCTGATATTGCGGACAGTGCATATAGGGATTGGCAATAACCACAACATGAACATGGTGACGTTTTTCAATATTCAAAAGAAAATCACGTTTCTCATTCATGAGAAATGTTGCCATTTCAACGGGAACTTGGACTTGTACTTCATTTACTTTTTCTTTTAATGCTTCTTCTTCAACCAAGCGTATAATTGAGAGACCTCTGGATTGAATGTTACGAACAACACCGCGCCCCTCACATCGTGGACATACGTCTTGGGCAGTTTCACCTAAGGATAAGCGTAATCGTTGGCGAGACATTTCGAGTAAGCCAAACCGTGAAATACGCCCAATTTGAATACGCGCTCGGTCTGCTTTAAGCGCTTCTTTTAGACGATTTTCAACGTCACGTTGATTTTTATTCGAACTCATGTCAATGAAGTCAATGACGACAAGGCCGCCTAAGTCTCGTAAACGGAGTTGACGTGCAATTTCATCTGCGGCTTCTAAATTGGTATTAAGAGCAGTCGTTTCGATATCACTGCCACCAGTTGCTTTCGCTGAGTTGATGTCAATAGAAACCAATGCTTCAGTGCGGTCAATAACAAGCGCGCCACCGGATGGGAGCATCACTTGACGCTGATATGCTGTTTCAATTTGGCTTTCTATCTGATAAAAATTAAAGAGAGGGATTGTACTGTTATATCGTTTAAGGTTAGGTAAAAAATCTGGCTTAACTAACTCAATAAATTGTTTGGCCTTAACATAAGCCACCTGATCATCAATGATAATTTCACCAATTGATTTGCGTAAATTATCACGTATGGACCGAATAATTACATCGCCTTCTTGATGAATTAAGCAGGGTGCAAGTTGTTGTTGTGCGGCTTGTTTGATTGCTTGCCACTGATTACAGAGCATATCGAGATCAGATTGTAATTCATCTTGGCTTTTACCAACGCCAGCTGTTCGGATAATAACGCCCATATCTTCCGTCATATTCAGAGAATGTAGCGTCTCTTTGAGCTCGTCGCGATCATCGCCTTCAATCCGTCTTGAAATGCCACCAGAACGAGGGCTGTTTGGCATGAGAACAAGATATCCGCCTGCAAGCGTTATAAATGTGGTTAACGCTGCGCCTTTCGTCCCGCGTTCTTCTTTATCAACTTGAATTAAAATTTCTTGTTTTTCGCGAATATATGAGGTGATGGGTAGTTTTTCATCAAGCTCACGCGCTTTATTAAAATACTCGGGTGCAATTTCTTTAATGGGTAAAAAACCTTGTCGTTTTGAACCATATTCTACAAATACGGCATCAAGGCTGGGTTCTATTCGGGTGACAATTGCTTTATATATATTGCCTTTTTTCTTTATTTCTGTGGAGCATTCTATATCTAAATCATAGAGATGATTATTTTTTGTCATTGCTACGCGAATTTCTTCGGGTTGTGTTGCATTTATTAACATTCTTTCCATGGCTGACATGGTTTACCCCTTTAAAAAGGGCGCGATTTTTCTTGAGTAAGGATAGGATAAATTAAAAAACCTAATATAGACAACAGGTCTCCCGTACGCTCCGTCGTTGTATTTAACGTATGCCTGTTTTGATGGCATTTCGGATGGGTATCAGAATCTGGTAAGTTTATATTCACTTTTTCTCTAGTCGTCAGTTATTTTTTATCATTGGCTCAAGGAAAGCGCGCATTGTTTTGTAAACATTTTACTCGAATATGCGTTATAATTCTTTCGCGGATGTTCCGCATGGTATCTATGGTACCAAAAAAATGATGCAGAGCAAATAGGTTTATCGAGATGACAGACGTTTATTATCAAGAAATTACGGAAGAAGAAACAGGACAGCGATTAGATAATTATTTAATACGCATTTTAAAAGGCGTACCGAAAAGCCATATCTATCGAATGATACGTGGCGGAGAAGTTAGGGTTAATAAAAAACGCGCAAAACCTTTAACCCGATTGACTGCAGGCGACAGTGTCCGTATACCGCCTGTTCGCACATCGGAAGTTCGCGAAGTGCATGTTGGCGCTCGTTTGGAAGAACACTTACAATCATGCATTATTCATGAAGATAATCAGTTGATGGTCTTGAATAAACCCGCAGGGATTGCTGTGCACGGTGGCAGTGGTTTAAGCCTTGGATTAATTGAAGCGTTACGTAAAATAAGACCTGAACTTGCCTATTTAGAACTTGTACATCGACTAGATAAAGAGACATCGGGTTGTTTGTTATTGGCTAAAAAACGGAGTATGTTGCGCGCTATACATGCTTTGCTGGAATCTCGACAGGTAGAAAAAATATACTGGGCACTGCTCTCATCCTCATGGGATAACAAAGAGAAACTTATTGTGAGTGCGCCACTAGAAAAAAATATACTGCAATCCGGTGAGCGCTTGGTTAGAGTATCTGAATCAGGAAAGGCGTCTGAAACAGCATTTCGTTTGATTGAAAATTATGAGCAAGCGTGTTGGGTCGAAGCAAAACCTAAAACAGGGCGAACGCATCAAATACGGGTGCATGCGGCGCACATTAACCACCCTGTTCTAGGTGATGGTCGTTATGACAAACAAAACATCATCAGTACGCTTAAAGGGATACATTCACGTCTATATTTGCATGCGCGAGCAATTCGATTTACGCTAGACGGAAAGCTTTATGCATTTGAAGCTGATGTGGACGAAAAATTTAAACATGCATTGAATGGGTTGCGTACAATAGTCAAGGAGTAGATATAACGATGAAGAAGCCATTTGACCTGGTTGTTTTTGACTGGGAGGGCACGCTTGCTGATCCTTTGGCACATATTCTGAGTGCAATACGTATGCAATCGGAAGGGATGGGGCTTGGTTTTGTTGATGAGGAAGAAGCCCGCCGTAATATCGTGATGGGGTTAGAGTACACAACTAAAAAACTGTTCCCTACTTTATCACTGTCACAAAGTGAGCGTTTTCTTAACGGCGTTCAGCATGCCTTGCTTTCTTCCTCTCAATCTTTTGCTTTATTTCCTGGTGTGGAACAGTTATTGACTTCTTTAAGCAATGCAAAGGTAGCGTTGGGAATTGCTACGAATAAAAGTCAAGCTTCCCTCGCACGTGCGATCGATCAGGCTGGGCTTGCGCATTTTTTTGCTGTGACGCGGGCTGTTGGGCAGGCTCAACCCAAGCCATCGCCTCAAATGCTTGAGGAGATCATGGCGTTTTGTGATGTTTCTTCAGACCGTACACTCATGGTGGGGGATTCTTTGATTGATATTGAAATGGCAAATGGTGTTGGTGCTATGGGTATTGGCATTGATTTTTATTATCAACAAGCGGATGCTTTAAAAGCTGCTGGTGCGGCTTGTGTTTTTCATGATTATGAATCGATGGGTCGATATTTAGATCTTCCCGGTTATTAATTTTTTAAGAGGTGAACTTTGTGGGCACTATCGTCAACTTACCTAACTCACTTACGCTTGGACGTATTGTTCTTATTCCAGTGTTTATTGTCGTATTTTATTTGCCATGGGGATGGGCTCATTTTACAGCGGCTATTATTTTTGCGCTTGCAAGTTTCACGGATTGGTTAGATGGTTATCTTGCACGAAAGCTCCATCAAATGTCGGTTTTTGGTGCTTTTCTTGATCCAGTGGCAGATAAGTTATTGGTGGCATCGAGTTTGCTCTTATTGGTTAGTTCAAATGATATTCATTACATTACATTACCAGCCATTGTGATTGTTGGGCGTGAAATTGTAATTTCTGCACTGCGTGAATGGATGGCGGAGTTGGGTCGTCGGGCAAGTGTTGCCGTGAGTTATGTTGGTAAAATCAAAACAGCGCTTCAAATGGTTGCAATTATTATCTTACTGGCTTATCAGTCGATTTCATCAGCGTTGGGTGTGCTTGGGGTTGTTTTGTTGTATTTGTCTGCAATCTTAACGATTTGGTCAATGGTAGTTTATTTACAAATCGCTTGGATTGAATTGACTAAAAAAAATGATGAGAGTTGTTGACAGCGCGGTTATTTTCGGTAGAATTCGAACCCATAGCGATGCGGGAATAGCTCAGTGGTAGAGCACAACCTTGCCAAGGTTGGGGTCGCGAGTTCGAACCTCGTTTCCCGCTCCAAAAATTAAGCGACGTACAGTCGCTTTTTTGTTTAAAAGCAATGGGTTTCTTTTTGAGATCTTAAGGCTGTGTGGCAGAGTGGTCATGCAGCGGCCTGCAAAGCCGCGTACGCCGGTCCGATTCCGGCCTCAGCCTCCACCACCGATACATCTATGCCCAGGTGGCGAAACAGGTAGACGCAAGGGATTTAAAATCCCTCGGTGGTAACACCATGCCGGTTCGATTCCGGCCCTGGGCACCAATTATATATTTTGTAATGATTCGCAAGGGTTCGAATTCGCGCGTAACCACTTGATTAATAAATAAAAGTAACACCATAAGTCGACTAAAGTCGTACTCAACTAAACGTAACCAATCGTATAAATTCGCGAATACTTTGGGTAAGATCTTGGGTAAGCTTTTAAGCTGCCTCGATCTTCAAAGACATCGTCTAGTTGAGGTAACTTATTGTGTTAACAGATTTGCAAATCCAACGTTTAAAACCTGAGAAAGGAAAAACAAAGCGCTATGCTGACCGTGATGGTTTGGCCTTAGAAGTCAGAGCAAGCAGTAAAAAAACAAGTGATAAAAAAACCAACGGTAAAAAAATATTTATCTTTAGATTTCAGTGGAACAAAAAACCTCAAACAATAACGTTAGGCCACTATCCGAGTCTTTCTCTGAGTGACGCTCGACATTTAGCCACAACGTATCGAGACTCCGTCGAGAAAAAGATAGACCCCAGACAAAAAGATTCAGACGCGACGACCCCAATAACCTTCAAGGTTGTAGCTGAACAATGGTTTCAAACATATAAAGCAAAATGGAAAGATTTTGCCCGTAATCGTCATTCTAAAAGTCTCACACGTGATATTTTGCCATTCATTGGCGATAAACCCATTGATGAAGTAACAAAAATTGATCTACTGCTTATCATTAGACCTCACGAAGAGTTAGGGCATCATGACGTGGCTCACCGCTTGTGCGCAAGACTGCAAGATATATTTGAATTTGCTGGTGGTGCATCCTTGGCTACTAATTATCCATTTATTGGACTGAAAAAAGCCCTTGTTCCCAAACCTAAGGTTAAAAATCAACCAGCGATTAGTGCAGACGAAGCGCATGAGATGTTGACGATTCTTAAAAACAGCAATTCCTCATCAATTGTTAAACTGTATATGGAGTTGTTAGCCCACGTATTCACAAGGCCATCGGAGTTGCGTGATGCTCAATGGAGTGAGTTTAATTTGCAAGAAGCTGAATGGAATATATCGGCTGAACGAATGAAGATGGCTGCGCCTCACTGGGTACCGCTATCGCCGCATGTACTCAAATTGTTACGTGAGTTAAGGCTGCTTACGGGTTTTACCCCATATCTATTTAATTCTCCTGCAACAAAAAAGCATGCACCAATAAGCGAAGCTACTGTTCGTAAACTATTACATCAGACTGGCTTTAAAAATCGACATACAGCCCATGGGTTTCGTTCGTTAGCCTCCAGTGTTTTACACGAACAAGGTCATTTTAGAAGTGATGCCATTGAGGCTCAGCTCGCTCATAAGGTGCAGGGGGTGCGTGGCGTGTATTTGCGTGCTGATTTTAAACAAGAGCGGAGAGAGTTAATGAACTGGTATAGTGATTGGTTGACCGGCAGTGCAAAGGTCAACGTCAACTCAAGGGTAGATGTACAATGAGCACTATAATAAAATCTTTTAAAGATGAAAAAGACGTAGAGCAATCAGATGTTTTTAGAAAGTTAATTGCAATGGGGGATGCGGGAATCTTAAAATATTCATACGCAAAAGTGCGCCGTGAGCTTTGCTGCCACTTAATGACTGACATATCGAATGAGTATTTTCTAATGTTGGTTAGGCCTTGGATAAGAACATTAAAGTTTTCTATGATTTTAGATAAAGCCAGTATTTGTAATGAAAAAGAGATAACTCTGATTCCCGCACTTAACCACATGAACGAACTTAAATCTGATTTGCTCGCATGGAGAAACAACGGGCTTACATTTCAATTGTTTGGGTTTTTAACGGATTCTGAAATACAGCTTGAGAAAGTGCTTACACAATTAGAGGGAATAGAGCGAGCCATTGAATTCTGCCTTCAAGAAATGCTTTTTAGTCGAGGAGCCAAGTACAGTAAGTTTAAAATTCAAAGGTATGGTGTTTATGCCCTATTTAATGTCGGTGAGGCTATTGGCTTGCAGCATGGTGGTAAGCGTAGCGAGCTATTCAAGTTTGTAAAAATCATTACCAATTTCCAGCCCAGAAAAATTTTTGACCGTTACAAAGAATATAAAAAAATATGTATTGACGATGAGATAAGAAATAATCCTATATTACGATATATCCATTCTCCTAATGCCACTGTGAAAGCAATACAGGAAAGGGTATTTCCTTACACACAAAAGTGCGCCTATCGCCCAACAGGGTTTGTTCCTTTGGTAATTTATATCCTTTGAGACTCCCCAAATATTATAGTGTCAAGGAATGTATCTTTTTCGATGATTTCATAAAAATGCTTCTTGAACCACAAGTTGTGGTAATGGCTTTTAAGAAGAGGATTATTTATGAAAAACCCGTTATTTATTTACCCCAAACAAGCCGCCGATTTACTTGGAGTTGGTGCGACCAAATTTTACGAACTTAATAAACTCCCTGATTTTCCTAAACCACGAAATCCATTAGGAAAACGTCCTATGTATCTCACGAAAGAAATTGAAGAGTGGGCTGTAAATCTCGCTTCATTTTCGAGTTGCGATGAAAAATAACATAAGGATGGCAGCATGTTTATAAAAAGATTATGTGAAATATTTGGCAGTTTATTTAAAAAAGCTGGTCGCAATAAAGATATTTGTGCAAAACAGGTTGATAACGATATAGCAATTAATCAACTGATTTCTCTTGCAGAGCAAGTGATTTCTGATTGCCACAACCAATCAAAACCAAGCAAAGAAATTATTCGATATTTTTTGGTTGAATTGAGAAAAATAAGGTCTGCGGAGAGTGAGTATGAATGATCTTCTTGAAGCGGAGTCATTTTTTAAGCAGTCACTTTCTTTGATGAACCATCCTTTTGATGGAGCAATAAAATTTGATGCTGATTGGCAGCGCTTTGCATGTCCAGAGTCAAGGCAGAGCCAAACAACAGCCAGATATAAGGCTCACTCAGATGGTAGGCCGACTCTTAAATTTTGGTGTGGAAAATGTGGCCTGAGTCAAAGTTTTGCATACTTAAGTGATAAACCTACCGAGCTTACTCTATTTGTACGGCAAGAAATTGATAGGCGAAGAGTCGAGAAAGAGAGATTGGATGAAGAAAACCATAAAAAATGTTACAGCGATATGAATAAGTTATGGAACGGTTCTAAAGTTTGTACTGGCCACCAGTATTTTGATTCAAAAAAGATCATTATTTCAGAGTCGGATGGATTTAGAGTTACATGGAATGCCGTTTTACTCTGTCCTGTGATGTCTTCGAAGGGACAATTATTATCTTTGCAGCGTATTTACTGGGATAAAGCAAAAAATAACTATGAAAAAAGGTTTTTCAAAGGACTATCACCTAAAAATGGATTTTATATTCTTGGCGACATAGCGGCGCATAAGCAAGTATATTTCGCTGAAGGGGTGGCAACTGCTGTGACAATTCGAGATGCTACAAGCAAAGCGGTTATCTGTGTTTATGGGAAACACTTTGATTATATTGCGCCAATTGTTGCATCACTTTACCCTGATAAAGAGTTTATCTTCTGTGCGGACGTAGATAGTAAGGTCGAACATAACAGTGAAGCTAATGCTAAAGCGGCTGTTTCAAGAACCCATGGGGGCGTTGCGCTCCCTGATTTTTCAATTGTGTCCTTAATGGTTGCACCAGAAGTACCCAGAAGTGATTTCAATGACCTTTTGATAATTTTATTGAGCACTGGCCTTCATAGAAATGATGCTTTGATGAAGTTAAGAGGGCAGTTGATTTTTGGCTCAACTCAACATAATGATTTGTTGAACAAGATAATCAATAAAATCGTGCTAATTGATTTCAGGTTGCTATCTGGCGTAGAGGCAGATCAAAAGGTTAGAAGTAATCATTATCTTGTAATTGTGATTGAACAGGTCTTGGCGTTAGCTAAAAAGAACAATTGGGGGATTTGTCGCAACCACGATTTTGTTTATTTATTCAACAGTGAGTACTGGCGTTTAATTGCTGATGAGGAATTAAAGACTTTTTTGGGAGAGGCGGCCGAAGTAATGGGGGTGGACAAATATATCGCAAGGCATTTCAATTTTAGAGAGCAACTTTATAAACAATTCATCGCGTTGGCGAATCTACCCAAACCAGAACAACAAAATGAGTTGGTTTGCATCAACTTAAGAAATGGGACTTTTGAGATTACGCCTACAAAAACTCATTTAAGAGCATTTAATAGCACTGACTTTATGACCTACCAACTTGATTTTGATTACAGTCCAGAAGCAAAAGCGCCAATATTTGATGCATATTTAAATAAAGTAATTCCGGACAAAACAAAGCAAGATATACTATCTGAATACTTGGGTTATATATTTATTCGCACAACCACACTGAAATTAGAAAAAACACTCCTCCTTTATGGGGCAGGCGCAAATGGTAAATCAGTGTTTTATGAAGTAGCACGGCAGCTATTTGGCGAGCAAAACACATCGGAGTTTTCATTACAGAGTTTAACTAATGACAATGGGTATTATCGAGCGATGATAGCCAATAAATTGGTGAATTACGCTAGTGAAATCAATGGGAAATTAGAGGCGTCCATATTTAAGCAATTGGTCAGTGGTGAGCCGGTTGAAGCCCGCTTACCATACGGCAAGCCATTTACTGTGACGAATTATGCCAAATTAATGTTTAACTGTAATGAACTACCCAAGGACGTTGAGCATACTCCAGCTTATTTTAGGCGGTTTCTTATTATTCCTTTTGATGTAACCATCTCTGAGTCTGAACAGGATAGACATTTAGCTCAAAAAATCATTAAAAACGAATTGTCTGGTGTTTTTAATTGGGTTTTGGAAGGATTAAATCGATTATTAACTCAAAAGCAATTTACTGAATGTGAGTCGGTGCGTCAAGCAGTTGAGCAGTACGAAAAAGAATCAGATAGCGTAAAACAGTACATTTCCGAACGTAATTATGTGCCAAGTTCTGGTGATTTTATATCAATCAAAACGCTATATGAAGATTATCGATTATTCTGTGTAGAAGATGGTTTTTACCCAGTTAAGAAGTTAAATTTTATCTCTAGATTAGAGAGCATGAAGATTGTGATTGATAAGCGAAATTTTGGAAAAGCTGCTTTTTTGCGTAGATCATAAAATAAGTTCTGTTTGGAGCGTCACCAAAATCACCAAAACCACTCCATCATTTTGCATGATTCAAAGAGAATATGGTTGTAAAAGTGGTTTTAGTGGTTTTGGTGACGTGTTAAAAAACACTTTTATTTACATTGCGAAAGTTTATGGAATTAATATGACAAACAAAGAAATAAAACCTAATCTAGAAGTTTTATCTTATTCGGAACAAGACAACGCATTCATCAACTCCATAGCTCATGAGGCTGCTTTTTCTTGCAACAATATAAGAGACAGTAATTTTAATTTGGCGGAGGCTAAGAACCGCACTCAGGTCGCATTAACCGCCCTTGGCTCCTCGAATGGTTTGCAGGCGATGCTAACGGCTCAAATGTTAGCTATCCATCAACTGCAGCAAAAATCGATGGCATATGCCAATGCAATAGATGATATTAAAACAAAACAATATTACGTGAGTTCATCAATCAAGTTATCTAATTGCTTTGTTCAACAAGCAGGCCTTCTCGCAAAGCTACAAGGGATTGCTGGCCAGAAAATCATTGTTGAGCGCGTTGATGTTCACCAAGGCGGTCAGGCTATCGTAGGGAGTGTTCAAGGGGGTATGGGTAAAAAGGAAAAAACATGAAAACAACCTCAAGAACCGGTAAAATGAGCTATGCCTTTGAGTCTGCGCCTCGTTGTGGTGCGCAAACAAAAGGAAACCACGGTAGGCCTTGTCGCTGCCCGGCTATTAGAGGCAAAGCCCGTTGTCGTGTACACGGAGGAGCAAAAGGTTCTGGTGCTCCACGATACAACCTTAATGCTTTCAAGCATGGAGAAACTACAGCTGAGGCTAAGGCTTTCAAAAAAGAGATTAGACAGGCAATTCAGCGTAGCAAGGCTCTTATCGAAGGGATTTAGCCATCATTTTTGGATTTCAATTTTGAAAGTTACGCCGTAGAAGGGGTGGGGGGATCCGGGTTTTCTGTCCAATAGGGTCATCCGGTGCTGCGCAATTTTCTCAACTTCTCTGCCAGCGCAATAATTAATTCTTTCCGCGAAGTTGAAGTTTCATTTTTATTCTTGCTTCTTCAAGTTTTAAGTTAAAAGTTTCTTCAAGGTTTGTATCATAAAAAATCGGCTTTCTTTTATTTAAAGCACGATAGGCCTTTAAAACCGCTTCGATTGGCTCCAATTGAAAGTGTTCTTTTGATAAATTATAACGCTGTAATTTCTCATGGATTCGCTTCTCATCAGCCCTGGGCTTGTCTGAAGGAAATATAGCGATTTTGACAAATTTTCCGGGAACGCCTGTAGATTCCAATTGTTTGATACGATTATCAATGGTTTTTTCTGTTAAACCTATCTTGACCCCCATTTGATGCTCATTTGATAAAATGTAAATAATTCCTTTTACTTTTCTTATGGCGAATGGGCTTTGACCGCATCCTGCGCATTCATCTATACTAAAGTCATCAAGTGCTAATAATTTCACTTCTGTTGCGCAATGTTGGCATATACCTGAAAGCTCAATTAACATACGGTCACCCATCGATAAATCTATTTACATTCGCAGTAACCAAGCCTCTTCTGTTGTCCTGCATGGCTAGCACAAGAGCCGTAAGAATATCCCTGTTCATTGCAAAATTGAGTACATAACTCCTTTGGCTCACCTTTTACACAAAGTTTTGTAGAATAAAGCGATCCATTAAGATTATTGCTAAATACAAGCGAACTATCTGCTATTGCATTAAACCCGCTCATCAGCATTAAAAAAGACAATAAAATACGATTTCTAATAATCACGCATACCCCTCTCACTGCATTAAATGAAATAAAAAAATCACATCATACACCAAAAATGAACAAACGCATAGGATTCCTAAGTATCTGTGGTGACGTAAAACTTAGATTATCTAAGTATGTGAATTTTTTGTGAACCAAAGATGGACGTCTCTCCTTTGCCAACGAGACTAAGAGAAGCGCGTCTTGCAGCCGGGTTATCTCAGAAAAAACTAGGGGTGGCTGCGGGAATGGATGAATTTTCGGCCAGTGCCCGTATGAATCATTATGAAATCGGCCGACATGCTCCTGATTACTCAACACTTAATCGCATTGCAGGTGTTCTTCATTTGCCGGTTGCTTATTTCTATGCAAAAGATGATGAGCTGGCGGTGTTTATTAGAATGTTTTCAAAATTAGAAAAATCAGAAAAAACTATATTGCTGAATAGGTTTAATGAGTCAATTTAGTTAATTTGTTCGAAAGAATATATTTTTAATAGGCTCTCTATCTCTTTGTCATTCTCTGCCATGAGTTTTAACTCGATTTCTAAAATTTTTGTGACCATTCGTTCAATTAGATTTGCTTGTGATTCCATAAACTCATTGTATTCAATTGAATCAAAATGTAATCCCGCTGGAGGGGTGCCTTTATCTATAATAGGATGGACTAAATAGTCTCTTGTTTTTTCGAGAGTTTCATATGTGGCGCTATTGTTAAAGCTGTTATCTAAAAAAACTTTGTGATGCGCATCTCGATAAGCACCAGCCAATAAATTTTTTGTAATAACCAGATGTGGTTTTTTGCTTTTTTTAGAGAAAAACACACGAGACTTCTTTTGCCATGCTTCATATATTTTAAAAAAACATATATATCTATAACCGACGTCCAGACTATTCATTCCTTCTCGATATAATGCCAGAAGAGAGCCAAGAGGGCTTATCTTAAATGATGCAAGAGGACTAATAAATTTTACTGGCTTTGGGCAAAAATTTTCTGTATAGAAAACGGCCTGGTGTTGGTTATCATAAATTTTAATTTTGTTGATTCTGAATGGTCTTCTATAAAAGAAACATAAAGTTGATAAAATAGACAGAATATAATCAATACATTTTTTGAACGCCTCAAGGCTTCCTGAGGCACCACATTCAACTAAAATACTTTCTAATAGCCCATTGTCTTTATTTTTTTCAAACCAAACGCCCATCTTTTCATTATCATGTAATATTGTTTGTGAAACCTCTTCTTCTACTGTTGTATATACCCATGGAGTATTGGCGCGCAAGTCTCGTAAAAAAAATCTTACACCAAAAGTTCGAGTTGATTTGTCATAAGACGATTGCTTGCCGGTGTCATTTGAAATCCAGTGTAGGTATTCAATATGAGGAATATGTAGGCGGTCTATTTCGCTGTTATCTTCATGATCTGTTTTCATTAAGGCCTTTGGATAGTTAGGTCATCATTTATGACTCGAGTATTAGTTGCATATACTGCAGTAATAGTTTCGGATAATTTTAATACAAACCATATTAAAAAAGAAGAAATTCATTTCGTATCTTTTCTTAAGTTTTCGTATGGGTTAATATACCCAAAGTTGGGTAAGATTTTGGGTAAGAATCGAATCCAAGTTATTTTTATTTAATCAAATCAAGTGGTTAACCCAAGGTTCGATTCCGGCCCTGGGCACCAATTACATTTTTTCTAAGAACAATCCTCAGAGATACGCTTTAGGTTTTTCCGAGCACAGCGAGTAATCTTCTACCATGTGGCACTGTAATACATTCTGAGATCGGGATGACGTGGTGAGGAGTTACACTATTTATTAATTTGTATTATGATAAATAGAAGAGAGATGCGTTGGATTAATTTATGCAAACACCTGATGAGTCATTAGAAGGTTTGAAAAAGCGTTGGGGAAATTTTGATTTTAATGTACTTGAATCTCATGCTGTTGATGAAGACCCATCAATATTACATTTCTTTGGACGCATAAAGTTCTTTGCATCATCCGTAAAAAAAATTAATGACGCCTTGATAGCCTCAAGTGCACTCATGGATAACACCGGGCAGGGTGTTTCTGGTGCGCCACTCGATGTGCTCAAGACCACCCCTATGATTGACCTTGCTTTAATTTCATTCGATTTTATTCGTATCCCCATGCTATATATAGCCTGTAAGATGATGGGTGAAAAAGTTCCGTTTAAAATGAGTAACAATGCAAAGTGGGCCTTTGGCGGTCTTTTATTGGGGTTAGGTTTAACCGGTTTGCTGGTTCCCGTTACGGCTCCTGTTATTGCCATCGCACTTCCCGTGCTGCTTTTTACAAGTGCTGCGGTAACATTTAAGTTGCTTTGTGATCAGCGGAAAAAAGATAGCATTGAACTTTCACTTTTAGAGCAAGAGATACCTCAGCAAGAAAAAGCACTACAGAATATAATTAAGCAAATGTCTGATGACTCAGCGCTTAAGGCGTTAAGCCATTCGGCTGAGCAACAAGAAGGTAAACTTAAAACGCTTTATCATAAAAGAAATAAATTAAAAGATAGCCAGGATAATTTAAAAATTTTAGATGGAACCGTTGGGATGGTTGTGTATAGTGCCCTTGCAGTGGGCGCCATATTGTCTGTATTTGCTATCACTGCCGCACCGTTTGTTGCTATTGCTGGAGGTCTACTCAGTGGTGCATATTTTTCAGGGCGATTCATTGCCTCAAAACTCGGTGTCTTTACAACGAACACATCTACGAAAGAAGGGATGGAATCTAGTTCGAAAGAAGAGAGCACATATGTTCCAAGAGATGATGCATCAGACACCTTGCCTTATGACGCGCTTTTACCTGAAAAGCCCTCCCAAGAACATGCTCAAATAAGTGTTGGAGAAAAACCACGGGTGTTTTCAGTGAGTCGAGAAATTCATTCACATGAAACACATGATGTTACGCAGGAGCTAGGTGAAAATAACGCAAACTATAGCTCACGAGTGCATATGTAGAGATATGAAATCAAGGAGATTGTGATGGCAGAAATATATTTTAAGACACAAGAAATATCTACCTGTGGTTCTTTACCACCGATTGGAACCAAAGCCCCTGATTTTTATGTGACAAAAACGGATCTTTCAACGTGCGCTTTACATGACTTCAAAGGGCAAGCTGTTTTGATTAATACTTACCCAAGTATTGAAACTTTGATTTGTTTTGATTCAGTCAAAACATTTCAAGATCTTGCAATAGCAAACCCTTCGCTTCCAATCTTGTGTATTTCGATGGATTTACCTTTTACGCTGAAACGGCTAGAAATAGGAGAGCATTTGAATAAAGTCATATTGCTTTCTGATTTTCGTAATCGGGAGTTTGGTGATTTATTTGGTTTGACCATAAAAAATGGTGCGCTTGCAGGACTCCTTGCACGATCAGTTATTCTTTTAGATAAGGACCATCGGGTGGTTTATGATGAGCTCGTATCGGATGTATCATCTCATCCTCATTATGAGATACCCTTTGATTTGTTAAAATAAAACCCTACATTAACCAGTGTGTATTGTATATTGACAGTCGGTGTTGTTTAATAGAAAATCAATCCTATTGAATAGCGTCCCAGATTGAATACAAGGTTAAAAATGAATTCCAATAAAGCTAAATTAGAATCTCGTAATGTATTAGAAAACTATAGGATATGGAAGCGCGCCATGAAAGAGGTGAGGCAGACGCAGCAGGACCTTCAAGCGTATCGTTTTTTTTCGGTTAGGGCGTTTATAGACGAGGGGTTAACGGACAAGCCGCCTCACGAGCTGCGTACGGAACTTGTTGAGCGGCTACGCAGTAATAGTAATCCTATTTTTGAATTAGAGACGGCGCAAAGCAATGACCATCGCTCTCAATCATGCCCTCCTTTGGATATTGCCCCGGAACAGATTTGGCGCATGTCATACCAGCAGCTGCAACAAGAACTCAATCTGAAAAAAGAGGCACGTCTCGCTGATTTGTGTGCCATTGAAAAAAAAATTGAGTTAATTGAGACGATGATTTTGAGGGATCTAGAAGAAACGAATAATGATTTGTTTTTTCCTGTGGATCTGACATTTGGTTGTTGGGACCCTTTATTAAAAGTATTGAATGAATATCGCTGCTTGGCTGAAACAAAAAAAGCGCTAAGTGATGAGGCTATTTTAAAAATAGAGAATTTGTCGCCCTCTCTTTGTTAGTGAGGCAGCGCCACTAAAAGTTGACTCCTTATTTTTATTTGTGTAAAATAAGAGCAAATTGTTTTTTGGCTTATTCTATGAAAGGTGGTGAAATTTTTGCTGGTGGGTTTCATCTTGATTTTTTTGATCCCAGTGTTTTGAAACAACCCATTCCAACAAACCCTAAAGCTAAAGCGTTGCATGCCATTCGCAAGGCACTCAGTATTCTGATGATGGGATGGACGACCGACGGGTGGGCTGAGCTCATGACGTGGCGTTTTTTTTGCGCTGTTTTTATTCAACGAGATCCTGAATTGTTGCGTTATATGCGGCTTTTCTTCCAAGAAGGATTCCGCAATATTTTTAAACAGTTAGAGCATAAAAAATTATCCATCTTTGAACAACGTCAGGTCGATCTTTATCTAAGTAACTGCTTATGTCTTCTTCCTTTTTCTGACATAACACCTCATGAATTTATTGAGATCCCACAGCTGATTAATGGTTGTTGGGTCTTGGTCGATTACAAAGTGGTTCCTATTGAGTTAACGTCGGTATCAGTGCATGAAAACGCACGTGTTTTTGCTTACGGACTTGAACCCATCAGACATCATGAGGCACAACCGCATTTAATTTTTATGGGAACAACGTATCCTGCAGGTCAAGGTTTTGTAACACAGCTTGATACCGATTTCGAGGGATTTGAAACGGCGGGGAAAACAATCTATACGACAGGGCGTAAGCGAATCACAGACTGGTTGGATAAACAACATAAAAAGGCGCATGTGTGTGGTTTGAGCCTAGGAGGATCTTTGGCGCTGCTTTTAGCCGCTGATCAAGGCCATAAGCTTTCGCGCGTCGATGCTTTAAATCCTGCAGGGCTCTATGAGCCTTGGTTTAGTAAGTGTCCTTATGATCATTGGCATTCTTTAAGCGAGGCAGATAAACCGTCTGTGTATATTCAAAAGCAAGGCAATGATTTTATCTCAATGTTTGGTGCTTGGAAAAAAGATTGGCACATATTACATGTTATTCCTCCAGAAAATAAAAAAGGCCCCAATGGATTTGTTGATCATTCTTTAAATTATGCTGGATTTTCTAGGACTCGTTTTATAGGCATTGATGCTTTGGAGGACAATAAAAGACGTCAGTGGCTTACCACGTATATCTATGGCGTTGCACGTGGGGTGCTGTATTATACCGTTCTTTTACCATTCAGTGTGCTGCGTTATCTTGCTGTCTCTTTGGTCTATGTTATCGTCAATTTGGTTGATGCCTTGACTCGTTTGTTCGTTGGAGGCAGTCAAGTGAATACAAGTACATTGCACGACGCTAATTTGCCAGGAAACCCTTCATTAAATATTCACATGAATACGTCAACAGCACTGTTTAGTACCCATGAGTTAATGTGCTGTCATGAACAAGATTATGTTCCATCTGTGGATTTATCTACACTCGAACGAAACATCTCTATTACGACAAGTAAATTTAAAATGCATGAAATGAAGCATACCTTATGGTCGAATAATCAAAGAGCGTGTACTCGGGAACCTCAAACATCAACTATCGGATTATTGAACTAATAAAAAAAGCGCATCCTTGCGCCTTGTTGATAGGGGTGAATGATTACATCCCCATGCGTGGAGCGTCTACTTCTTCCCAATCTTCTTCTAAATCCTCTACTCCTACAGCGTCTTCTGCTACAGGCTCGTTTGCAGGTGCATCATCTGTTTTGGGATGATGAACTTTTGCTTGTGTGGCGGCGGGTTTTATTCTGGTTAACATCATTAGAAATCCTGCTAAGAACAAAAGCGGTCCAATCAAAAGCATGGTTGGATTATTACTCACATTGGAAAAAAGATCCGTTAAAAATGAGTAATTTGGCGCTTCTGTTTCTGGAGTAGCAGGGACCTGAGCGTTTGCTTCTGGTGCTTCGTCAGTAGCGGCCGCTGTTTTGCTATATTCTTTAAGCGCTGAAGCCGCATAGGCAGGGACATAAGCTGGCGTTCCTTTCGGCAATGCATATTGAATGGTTTGCGCAAGCGCGTCCTCTGACATGTTTGACATATAATTTTTTACTTTGGGAATAATCATGCTGGTGAAAAATTGCACGATTTGGTTGGGCGCTTCGACGGTGTCGGTTGTTTCATCTTTAGTATATTGCTTAACTGCAGCAACAAGGGCGGGTTTAATGTAGTTTTTAAAGGAGTCGAGAAACTCTATTGGTAACGTTTTTTCAATTGCATCAATGAATGCATTGGCCGCGACCTTATTTTTCAACATGGCCATGAAGGCTGCTTTAGTTTGCTCTAATGGCGTACTATCCGGCATTTCATCTTTCATTTGGCTAAGATAAGGCTGGAGGTGTGTTGCCATGAGTTGAACTTGAACAGGAAGTAGTTGATCAAACAGATATTGAATTTTTTCTTTGGGCAGGTTTTTCAGAATTGTTTGAAGCATTGGCGGAAAGGCTTCATTGCCAAATAAGTCGATTAGAAAGGTGTAAATGGGGTGTGTTTGTCTGTCGTCGGTAGAAATAAAATACCTTAGAACACTTTGAATCATCCATGCGTAATAGTGTGAGCCTGGAACATACTGGCCTGCTTCTTTTTCAAAATCGCTGGTTTTCATATTAGCAATGGTATGGAGCGTTGAGCTTACATTCGAATATGCGTCATTGAATGCTTTTGTGCCGGTGTTTAACAAGTCAGCGAAAATTTTTTTCACTGAGCTGCCAGTTGGTAAAACGTTAGGTGCCTCTGCGGTGTCATTTCGAGCTTCAGTAAATGATGTTCTCATAATGTTCTCCAAGGTTTTGTTACGTTTAAAAAACTGTTTGTTAATTCTCCAATTAGTTTGCTCTTGAAATGTACATCAAATGAAATTCAAAGTCAATAATATTTAATATTTGGTAATATTTAGGGATAAACGCCCTTTTAATTGACGACGAGGGTGTGTTTTCACTGGCTTACTTTATTAAAAATAAAACCATCTATATACTGACAGACCGCTTTAATGAAATTAGCAATTTTGGTAACGCCCCATATTTTCCCTAGTACTTGCAAGGGGTTCTTATATTTTGGAATTGAGGTCCCTATCTGGGCTCGGAATGTGGCGTTACGCTCACTGCTAAAGGAGATAGGATGTGTAATATAAATAGCGAATTTTGTTGGGCTGTTGTATACTGTGGGCAACTAAATTTACTACCTGGTTCGACAGATGTCAAAACATTACCGGATTATCTTTGAAAGCTATGAATCATGTGGCGAACAACAACAAGTCTTATCAAAAACCGTGATGAAGGAAGGGTTAATTGAAAAGCCCGCGGACGCATTTAATTTTGGAATAAATCATGAAGAACAAGTTAATCTAGTGCACACGTGTCAGGATGCGCTGCTCAAAGAGCAAATTAGCTTGATTGATAACGAGATTGTCTCCTGCCCTAATTGCCCAGATAAAAAACTGGTGAAGTATGGGAAAAGGCGCTCTGACTATCATGATGTTTTTACCGATCACAAATTAACGATTGGCCGAAAACGTTGTCATGATTGTGATTATGAGCCAGGCTCTACCATCAAAAAAGTTCTCGGACATTCCATGTCTCCTGATCTTGTTAAGCTGCAGGCCGAGCTTGGTGCAACGCATACATACCGTGAAACTGAACAGTTATTTTCTCTTTTTTCTCGAGCAAAACGCTATATAAATAATCATGACCGAGTCAAACAAACGGCCGAAAAAGTTGGTGTTAAAGTTTCTGAGTTACATGCTGATGAAACTGAAATGGCGTCCAGTTCCTCAGCAGAAGAGCTTATTATTAACGTTGATGGCGGCCATATTAATACGACAGAAGCAGGTAAACGCAGCTTTGAAGCCATGACAGCAGTGATTTATCGTCCAGAGGCCTTGGAGAGCAATGATAAAGGAACGCGCAATACATTAACCAGTAAACATTGTGCAGCGTCAGCGCTGGATGACGGCCAGAAGCAGATGATTAATAACACGATTGTTGCTGCTCTAAAGCAAGGTTTGTCGCCTGAAACAAAAGTTACAGCACTTTGTGATGGAGCTGATAATTGTTGGAAAATAGTCGAAGCACTCACCCCGTTATGCGCATCAATAACTCACATATTAGACTGGTTCCACCTGAGCATGAAAATTCAAAATATTGCATTACCTGAAAATCTAAAGCCGAAATTAGTCCGTATCAAATGGCATCTTTGGCGTGGTAAAACAGATAATGCCTTAACAAGGCTAGAGGAGTTAATAGCGGCTTGTTCAGGTACCCATAAACTACGTCTTGAAAAACTAAAAACGTATATAAAAAACAATGCTGCTAAGATAGTTGATTACAGAGAACGTCATAAAAACGGCCTTGTGTTCACCAGTAACTTGGCTGAATGCACCGTTGAAAGTTTGATT